>CAMLRB010000100.1 GCA_946482295.1 uncultured Bacteriovorax sp.
TTTTTACATTGGGCTTTTTCTCTGAGACTGCTCCGTATGGAGAAGATCATCTCCTCATTTGGAGGGCTCACCAACTTGGAATTAAAGTACAAAGCCTCAATGAAAAAATTAAAACCAGCTCACGAAAATATATAAATGCAGGCTGGTTGCCAACAACTCTCAAGCATGTTTTTCTAACTTACAAACAAGCTTTACCAGAGCTTCTCAAAATTCCACTTCATTATTTTGAACAGCATCCTTACGCTTTTGCGATTTTTGTCAAAACGCCGGGGCATTCATCATTAAAAACACGATTGGCCCAGGCTATCGGGCAAGAGAAAGCTGAAGAGTTTTTTACTCTTTCAGTTAAGGCCACTGAGGAAGTGCTTAGTCATGTCACGAGACTTGGTCAGGGAAAAATAAAAGTCTATTGGGCAGTCAGTGAATCGAAAGCCATGGATCATGATTTGTGGAAGAATTTTTCGGTAATTCATCAAGGCGAAGGACAACTAGGCGATCGACTACACACTATTCAAGAGGAACTACGAAAAAATCACCGCTATTATTTTTTTATAGGCGCTGACTCCCCTCATATTCAATCACAAACGTACTTTGAAGCCACAAAAAAACTTCAAACCCATGATCATGTACTAGGTAAAACGGAAGATGGCGGTTTTTATCTCTACGCGAGCGATAATGATCATTCAAAATCATTTTGGAACAAAATCAATTACAGTGTTTCAACGACAGCCGATGAACTAGTGGCACAATTGCCAAAGAATAAAGTCGCTTTCATCGAAAGCCTTTTTGATATTGATTTCGTTGAAGATTTAAAACGATTATCTATGGTGAGTGAAGATAACCTTTTACCTGCCCAAAAAAGAGTCATTCAATGGGCAAGAAATCTAAGCTAGAGTAATCGGCGCAAATTTCACCATAAATTTTTTACGATTTCCATCGGCAAACTTAATCAGAACCTTTTCATCGGCGCCCGATCCTTCTGAATCCTCTACTTTTCCAGCTCCATAGAGAGAGTGGACAACTTTAGATCCTTTTGGAAATTTGGGTTGGTGAAAACTTTCTTTTACTTGATAAACAACTTCTTCATCATCGTAATGTGATTCCTGGCTTTGATCATAAGGATCATATTCTTTGTAGTTATTTGCATAACTGCCTGCCATGCCTGAACCATATTTATCGTGATGTCCTGAAGCGTTTGCTAATTTTTTCCAAGTGAATAGTTTTTCTGGGATTTCATCAATAAAACGGCTTGGTCCATTAAATTTGATTTGTCCGAAAAGCATTCTTCCCTGCGCGAATGAAATGTAGAGCTTAATCATTGCTCGAGTCATGGCCACATAGAAAAGCCTACGCTCTTCCTCCATGGCCACTTCGCCACTATCTACACTTCTATAGCTTGGGAAAACATTTTCTTCAGCACCTGAAACAAATGCATGAGTAAACTCTAAACCTTTAGCACCGTGAACGGTCATTAAAGACACTTCTCCATTATTGGATTGAGCATCTTCATCAAACTCAGAGCTTGTGTCTAAAGTGATGGTTTCAAGAAAGCCCGTTAACGACGGAACTTCCTGCCCTTCTTCATATTGAGTAATAGCATTCAAAAGTTCATCTAGGTTTTCCAGACGAGCGAGAGTTTCATAATCTTTATTCGCTTTTAAGAATGCTGAATAACCAGATTCATGAAGTGCCTTTTCATATATGACAGAAGGTTTAACTTTATTTTGATCGAGATGCCGAAGCTCATTTATTAGTGTCACAAACTCAGAGAGCGAAGATTTAATCTTAGCCGACAATTTTATGTGAGCAAATTCGTCACTGTGATCCACAATGCGTTCAATAATTTCCCACAATGAAGTGTTGTGATTGATGGCTTCGATTTCTAATTTTCGAAGAGATGTGGCACCAACACCTCTGGCCGGAACATTGATGATACGGCTAAGAGCAAGTGAATCTTTCGAATTAATGATGAGACGAAGATATGAAAGCATATCCTTGATCTCTTTTCGCTCGTAGAATTTTACACCACCAATGACCCGGTAATGGATTTTATATTTACGGAGCGAATCTTCAATAAGTCTTGCTTGAGCATTCGAACGATAAAAAACGGCCATATCTTTAAAAGAAACACCTTCACGGTGAAGTTTTGCTGTTTCTTGTGCGATGAATTCAGCTTCATCTTTATCATTAAAACATTCTACGATTTCAATAGCGTCCCCATCTGGATTGGCCGTCCACATGTGTTTGCCTTTTCTCATGGTGTTTTTTTCAATTACACATGAAGCGGCTTCAATAATTGTTTTACTCGAACGGTAGTTTTGCTCGAGTTTTAAAACTTGCACATCTGGAAATACTTTTTCGAAATCGAGAATATTGCGGATGTCCGCACCACGCCAAGAATAGATGGACTGATCTTCATCTCCAACAACGCATATATTTCTGCGTTTGCCACAAAGAATGCGGATAAGTTCAAACTGAGCACGGTTTGTATCTTGATACTCGTCTACCAAGACATATTTAAAACGATCTTGATAGCGGCTCGCTACATCTGGATATTTTTCAAACAGTTGAATGACGGCCGTAATCAGCCCACCAAAATCCACAGCGTTCGCTCGGTGAAGTTCAGACTCATATTCTTCAAAATACGAAAAAAACTCGTCTTGAGGATCCGCTCCATCTCCATCTGGCATTGTACGTCCAGGATAGTAGCCGTTGTTTTTCAGGCCATCTATGTAAGAGAGAATATCGTAAGGATTAATTTCCTTAGTTGAGATCCCACGCCTTTCCAGAAGTGACTTTGCAATCGCTTTAGACTCTCCTTCATCGTAAATAGTGAAGTTGCGAGATAGACCGAGGTAATTAGCTTCTGAACGCAATAAACGCGCACAGAAGGCGTGAAATGTAGTGATTTGAAGTGATCCAACATCGAAAGAAACTTCTTGCCCAATACGCTCACGCATTTCACGCGCGGCCTTATTCGAAAACGTGAGGGCCAACAACTGATGTGGACTCGTGTTTTTTTCCAGCAATAAATAAGTGATTCGAGTCACAAGTGTTTTGGTTTTTCCGGAGCCAGCGCCGGCCAAAATCATGACTGGACCGTCAGTTGTTAAGACGGCCTGTTTTTGAACAGGATTGAGGGTGTCGAGCATTTTCATCATGAATCAGTTTTAGCATACCAGAAACGAAAAAGCCCCCAATAAGGGGGCTTTACATTACTCAACTGTCACAGACTTAGCTAAATTTCTTGGTTTGTCGATGTCAGTTCCTTTGAACTTCGCCATGTAATAAGCGAGAAGTTGGTTAACAACATTGACGTAAAGTGGAGCAAGCTCGTCGAGGCCATCGAAGTCTAATGGAATGTAGAAATCTGAAAGGCCTTGAAGCTCTTCATTTCCACGTGGACCAACACCAACGATAATTCCTTTACGTGCTTTGATTTCTTGAACATTTGAAATTGTTTTTTCGATAAGCTCAGGACCAACAAGAGCGATGTTTACCATTTCTTCGTCGATAAGAGCGATTGGACCGTGTTTTAGTTCTCCAGCTGCGTAACCTTCAGCGTGAACGTAAGCAATTTCTTTTAGTTTAAGTGCGCCTTCAAGTGCAATTGGGAAGTATGCTCCACGACCAGTATAGAAAAATCCTTTTTTGTTATAGATTGATTCTGCTACTGATTTGATGATGTCTGTACGAGCAAGAAGTTTATCAACTCTTTCAGCAAGAAGAGCAAACTTTCCTGATAGAGAAACTTTTTTACCTTCATCTTTTAGATCACCTGAAAGTGCTGCAGATAAAAGTCTTCCTGTTAGAGCTTGTTGAGTAAAAGCTTTTGTAGAAGCTACACCAATTTCAACCCCTGCGCGGATAAGAAGATTGTCATCGCAATCACGGTAAAGAGTAGATCCATCAACGTTTACGATTGATAACGTTTTGATTCCTGCTTTTTTACAAAGTGATTGAGCAGCAAGAGTGTCTGCTGTCTCGCCAGATTGAGAAACAAAAATACCGACGTCACCTTTTTTTAGAATTGGATTACGGTAACGGAATTCACTCGCTAATTCTACGTTCGCTGGAATGCGATTTAAATTTTCGATGAAATCTCTAACAACAAGACCAGCGTATGCAGCTGTTCCACAAGCAGAAAGATAAATTCTTTCTGGATGGTAATCAGAAACTCGTTGAAGTGCTTCTCTTCCTTCACCCGCAAAGTAGTAAGAAGTTAGGTTGCGGATGAGCTCAGGCTGCTCGTGAATTTCTTTAAGCATGAAGTGTTCATAATCACCTTTCTCGCTTACTTCAACCGACATGTCTTGTTTCTTAGAAAGGTAACGAGTTGTCTTAGTTAAATCGAGCTCATAAAAGTTAATGAGGTTTTTGTTTGCGCCTGAAATGTGAACCATGACTTCATCTTCTGGGAAGTAAAGTTTATGTACAATTCCTGCGAGTGCATATGGATCTGAAGAAACGAGAGCTTCACTTGTCACTTCATTGATCCCGCAAACTAGAGGGGCTCCCCTTTTGATAGCGAAGATTTCGCCAGTCTTTGGATAGAGAATAACAAAAGCAGAGTTTCCATGAATACGTTTAAATGACTGAGTGATCGCTTTTTGGATATCAGTTCCTTTACGAAGTTCGAAAGTCACGAGTTCCAAGAAAGACTCAGAGTCCGTTTCTGACTTGAACTTTACTCCATGACCCATTAGTTCTTTTTTAATTTCGTTTGCGTTTTCAATAATCCCATTATGGATGATTGAAAGTATATCATTGCTGTGAGGGTGGGCATTGTTATCTGTTACTCCGCCATGAGTGGCCCAACGAGTGTGACCTATACATGTGCGAGCTACAACGTCCTTTCCTTCTAGTTCAGCTTTTAAATTATCGAGTTTACCTGCTTTTTTGTAATTGATGAGTTCATTCTTCTCATTAAGAAAACTTACTCCAGCAGAATCATATCCACGATACTCAAGACGTCTGAGGCCTTCCAGAACGATGCCTACAGAGTTTTGTGACGGACCAAAGTAACCTACAATTCCACACATACTAAACCTTCCACTTAAGGGTTAAAAACGTCAGGAAAGATACCATTTTGTTCGTTAAGTGTTTACACTTTTTTAGGTTCTTTCACTTTAATGAACTTTTTGGCCATTCCTTCTTTCGTAGTCTGTTTTCCACGAGAAATGGCAAAAGCACCATCTGGCATGCTCATTGTCACTGTTGTCGATGAAGCAACAAAGCAATCATCCCCAATCTCCACTGGGGCAACTGTCTGAGAATCTGATCCGATAAAGCAGTTTTTCCCAATCTTTGTCACATGTTTATGGGCACCGTCATAGTTACAAGTAATAAAACCACAACCAATATTCGTTTCTTCCCCAATAAACGCGTCCCCTACGTAGCTCAAGTGAGAGACTTTAACGCCACGATCAAGGACAGATTTTTTGATCTCAACAAAATTTCCGATTTTTGCCTCAGGACCGATGTCGGCGCCAGGGCGGAGGCGAGCAAACGGGCCAGCGTGTGCTTTTTCATGAAGCTTTGCGCCTTCTAGAATGCTGTGAGAGAGGACCTTGGCCCCGTCAGCGATATAAGAGTCAGTGATCTGAGCCCCCATCTCGATAACGACGTTTTTCCCGATTTTTGTTTTTCCCGAGATAAAAGTGTTTGGGTAAATAAGGGTTCCCGCTCCCACTTCCACTTCATCATCAATATAAACATTATTTGAATCAATGAAGCGCACTCCATTTTCTCTTAGTTCATTTACTTTCTTACGACGTAGGATCGTTTCTACTTGTTCAAGCTGCTCTAGAGTATTAACCCCTAAAAATGTTGAGCCATTTGGAAAACAAAGTGCGTGAACATTACGTCCATCCTTGAAAATATCTGTAAGGTAGAATTCACCCGATTTATTGTTTGAATCTATTCCTTTCAAATGCTCAATAACGTAACTCGTTTTTACGAGGTAAAGACCAGAGTTAACTTCTGTAATTTTTCTTTGCTCGTCCGTCGCATCTTTTTCTTCAACGATGTGAAAGCCTTTCGCCGTCTTAAGAATTCTTCCGTAACCTTTGGGATTTGATTCATTAAAACTAGCTGCTACGCCATCGCATACCTCCTTCTCTAGAAGAGAAAGCATTTGCGAGAGCTCTTTTTCGGAGACAACAGGAGTGTCAGCGCAAATGACAAGTGTGAAATCGAAAGATTGGGCTTCTTTCGAAGAATCAAAATACGCTCTAAGAGCATCACCTGTTCCCAGTTGTTTCTCTTGAACAGCATATTGGACATCTGGATAACGACTTTCTATATAAGAGCGAACTTTCTCTCTTTGATGACCAATAACCGCAGTGATTTTTCCCTTTAAATTATTCTGATTAAAAAACTTTTTTAATTCCCGAATAGGAAAGTCTATTAATTTTTTATCCAAACAAGGTGCAAGTGGCTTGGGAGAATCTAATTTCAACCTCTTTCCTTCGCCTGCAGCTAAGATAACTGCCCCTATGGTACCATTCATGCTCTATCTCCCTAGACAAGTCCTCAAGTAATCCCACCCATTTTCATTTAGAACGCTGATTATTGCAATCAAGTATGAGAAAAAAATGTGATTTATTCTTCCTGAATTAGCAATTTTTCTTAAAGAGTTTCTCCCGTTTCCCGATTTATACACATGAATGCAAAGGAAATTGCAAGCGCTATTTTTGGAGGATAAGTATGGTAACTAATTATGAGGGTGATAACATCGAGTTAAAAGATCATCTCCCTCTCCTGCCAATTAGGGACATCGTTGTTTACCCATTTATGATACTGCCGTTTTTTGTAGGAAGAGAATCCTCCATTTCCGCCGTAGATCATGCTCTCACTAAAACTGATCGTCTCATTCTTCTTGCTAGTCAAAAAGACATGAAAGCCGAAGCCCCAACTCCAGATGAAATTTATGAAGTTGGTACAATCGCGATGATCATGAGAATGAGAAAACTTCCTGATGGAAGAATTAAAATTCTCGTTCAAGGTCTTTCAAAAGCACGTATCACTGAATTCTCTCAAGAAGCTCCATACTTCATGTGTAAGCTGATGAAAGTTTCAGATGTTCAGCTTGAAGAAAACAATGTTGCTGCCAATGCCCTAATGAGAAACATTCGCGAGCAGTTGGAAAAAGTAATTAACATGGGCAAAGTTCTTTCACCAGATATTTTGATGATCTTAGAAGACATCAAAGATCCAGGAAGACTTGCTGATTTAGTTGCATCAAATTTGAATCTCCATGTTGCTGAAGCGCAGGCGATCCTTGAGACGCTTGATCCAATGGAAAGACTTCACCGCATCAACGATATCTTGACTCGTGAGTTAGAAATCCTGGCAATGCAAAATAAAATCAAGAGCACGGCCAAAGAAGAAATCACGAAGAATCAAAAAGAATATTTTCTTCGCGAGCAAATTAAGGCTATCAAATCTGAACTCGGTGACGAAGGTCAGAAAGAAGGTGATGATGAATTTGCAGAACTAAGAGAAAAAATTAAAAAAGCCAAAATGAGTGATGAGGCTGAAAAAGAGTCACTTAAACAAATGGCACGTCTTGAAAAAATGCATCCAGATTCTTCTGAGTCGTCAATCCTCAGAACATATCTTGAATGGATGTGTGATCTTCCTTGGAGCAAAACAAGTGAAGAACATATTGATCTTGATAAATCTCTTGAGATTCTCAACGAAGATCACTTTGAACTTTTCAAAGTAAAAGAAAGAATTCTCGAGTACCTGGCCGTAAGACAACTTAAGGGTCCAAGCATGAAAGGACCTATACTTTGCTTCTCAGGTCCTCCTGGTGTTGGTAAAACATCACTCGGAAAATCAATTGCTAAAGCGTGCGGAAGAGAATTTGTTCGAATTTCACTCGGCGGTGTAAAAGACGAAGCAGAAATCCGCGGCCACAGAAGAACGTATGTTGGAGCAATGCCAGGACGTTTCATTCAGGCCCTTCGCCAAGTAAAAACAAACAACCCTGTTATCCTTCTCGATGAAGTTGATAAACTAGGTGGTGACTTCAAAGGTGATCCATCTGCGGCCCTTCTTGAAGTACTAGACCCAGAACAAAACGGAGCCTTTCGTGATCATTACATGAACGTGTCTTTCGACCTTTCAAACGTAATGTTCATTGCAACTTCAAACGTTCTTGAACAAATTCCAGCCCCACTTAGAGACAGAATGGAAGTCATCAATCTTTCTGGTTATACACAGGAAGAAAAAGTCGCCATCTCTAAGAAATACATCATTCCAAAACAAATGGATGAAAACGGAATCACAGAAAAACACATCACGTTTGCTGATGATGGTGTAGCAAGTGTTATCAAGCACTACACAGCTGAAGCTGGACTCCGTAACCTTGAAAGAAAAATCGGTGCGATCTGTAGAAAAGTCGCCATGAAAATAGCTAAAGGTGAAGCAGAAAAGACACACATCATGTCTGAGACTGTTTTCAAACTTCTTGGACCACCTGTTTATACAAAAGATGATGAAAAAGAAACGGACGAAGTTGGAGTATCAACTGGTCTTGCCTGGACATCACACGGTGGAGAAGTTCTTTACATTGAAGCCACGAAAATGAAAGGAAGAGGATTAACTCTTACAGGTCAGCTTGGCGAAGTCATGAAAGAGTCTGCTCAAACAGCCATTGGATTTATCCGTTCTCAGGCCCACGATCTTGGAATTGATGAAGACGTATTCGAAAAACACGAAATGCATATTCACTTACCAGCTGGTGCGACTCCGAAAGATGGTCCAAGTGCTGGTATCACTCTTGCCACAACGATCGTTTCTCTTCTAACAAATACACCTGTTAGTAAAGATGTAGCGATGACTGGGGAAATCACTCTAACAGGTAAAGTTCTTCCAATCGGTGGTTTAAAAGAAAAAGCTCTAGCGGCCATGAGAATGAATATCAAAACGATCATCATTCCTTGGAAAAACAAAAAAGACCTGGAAGATATTCCAGAAGAGTACAGAGCTAAGTTAACTTTCGTACCAGTAAAAACAATTGATGAAGTTCTGGAAGTTGCACTTGTTGGCTGGAAAGAAAAGAAAGCATCAATGAAGAAAAAAGCAGTTAAGTACAAAGAAACTCTGCCGCCTGCAGCAGCCTAGTTTCTGATCAAAAAAGTCCGATAAAAGAGAAACCAACAGTATTGTTGGTTTTTCTTTTTTTACACCATGATTTTGTTATTATTACTTAATAGCAAAAAAATGGGTAATCAATGAAACCTCCTCGCAATCACCAACTTTTAAAAATTCTTATCGTCGATGATTCGACTTTCAATCGAAGAACTATGTCGGACATCCTAACAGAAGAAGGTTTCAACGTTGTTGGATCTGCTGCCTCTGCTGAAGAAGCTATTCAAATTGCCCATACAGCTAAACCCAACCTCATTTTTATTGATATTGTCATGCCGGATATCTCGGGTCTCGAACTCACAAAGCACTTTCAAGAGAAGGCCCAAGGTGAAAAATTCATCATCATGATGTCGTCTCTAAACATTGAAAGCATGGTTATTGAATCGATTTCTCAAGGAGCAACAGACTTCCTTCAGAAGCCTTTTGATAAGAGTGATCTCATCAAAGCAGTAGAAAAAATTGAAAGATTAGTTGAAAAAGAAAGTCGCTAAGGGGAATTATGTTTATTATCAGGTTCGTTTTTTATTTCACATTGAGTTTCGCTATTCTCTGCATTCCTATAGGTAATGATCGCCAGCTTTTCGACAAGCTTTTCTCTATGGTCACTCCTTATGCTAGAGCAGCTGTTAAAACGACTAAACAGAAGATTTCAACCACAAAACGCTACAGCAAGAAGCTCTACTCGAACTCAGATCCAGATCAGGTTTTGAACGAAGATAGAGTTAAATCAAAACAATCTTCGGTAAAGAGAAAGAAAATAGAGCATGAAAATAAAGATCCGGAAGATACATACACGGATGAAGAACAAGAGCGATTAAGAAAAGTTTTGAGTGAAGACTAGGCAAAAAAAAGCCCACCATTCGGTGGGCTTCATATTGGATCGAAAATTTTACTTATGCAGAGTTGGGGTGCGACGCCCTCACGCCTCTACTTAGATTTTGTTTCAGATGCTCTTGGAGCTGGTGTTGAATTCACAACTGGAGCTTCTACTACTTTAGCTGCTCGTGCAGATTGATCACCGTAAATACACTCACCTTTTTTATCTTCTCCCACCTCAGCCGACATTGCTCTTAATGAAAAGAAAACTAGTGATGCGATAATTAATGCTTTCATATGTACTCCCTAAAAAGGTTTTAAGCTTACTTGACCATTTAAGATGCATGCTCAATGCCAAATTAGGATCATGCATTTTTCGAATCTTAGAGGTAATTACTGACCGCTTCCTGACTAACTTTTGGACAATGGGGAGAATTTTTTACACATAAATTAGTCACAATCTAAAAAGCGCAAAAAAAAAGCCCCGAGGATTCCCGCGGGGCTTTTCATTTAAAGGATAGAGATGCGAGAAAGATTACTTAGATTTTGTTTCAGATGATTCTTTTCTTGTTTCTTGAACAACTACTGGTTGCTCAACAGCTTTAGCTGCACGTCCTGATTGATTTCCAAATTCACATTCACTTTTTTTGTCTTCACCAACTTCAGCTGAAAAAACATTAAATGATGTAAGTGCTATTAGAAATAAGATTGTTGTCTTCATAAATTCCCCTTTGTTGTGTTGATTGGGTAGTTGCAGGGAGTGTGCCAACATTTCTCATTGGGAAATTGATGATTTATACATGTTTATTTTGAATGAGTGTATAAGGATTTTACAGACCGACTAAAAACTAGTCATTTAAATTCAATTTTTGATTTTATCATTTTTTCAGGAGAGAGTTAAAGAAGAGAAGTTGTGATATGAAAAAAAGAAAAGGACCGTCTAGTGAATAGACGATCCTTTGTTACGTATTCAAATTTTGAGAGAGATTATCTACCAGAAGTTCCAGTACCTTTAGATGTATCAGACTTAACAGCTGTATCACCTGACTTACTAGCTGTCTGTCTTCCAGAATCATCGCCTTCTACACATTTTGTTGCAACAGTTGTATCTGCAAGCATGCATTTAACTGCTCTCTTTTCGTCGAATGAATACTTAGATCCATTCTTCTCAAGTGCTTTACAATCAGATTCTGTAGTACACTCTTGTGGCTTGTCACAAGCTGCCATGGCCGATCCAGCGATCATCATCGAAGCTAATACTGTTAATAATACTTTCATTTTCTTCTCCCTTGGAACTCGACCTTCACGGCCATTTTATTACATGTTTAAATTAACACCTGCAGGTTTAACTATGCTTAGTAAAGACTGGAACGCTTGAGTGACCTGAAGGGCCATCTTCGCTCCTGCCTTTGATTCAACTTTCTTAATCTCACCGTAGTTGTCATAAGCTACGTTGATAATTCCTACGTTTTCCATTTCAATTTCAACTGGCTTGCCAAGTGAATTGTATTTAAATGAAAGTGTTCTTCTCGTTTTAGTATCCCCTTTTTCTTGGTCAATCATCTTAGTGATTTTCCCCATACGATCATAAAGCAGAAGAACTGATTTACCTGAAGAGTTTACAGCTTGAGAAAGATTTCCAATTTTATCGTATTGAAAAGTAGTCCATCCTTCATTGTTTACAACTTTTGTAATCTTGTTGATTTTATCATCGTAAGCAAGTTCAACATACTCACCACGAGTAGATGTCTTCTTAGTAAGAAGTCCTTTCGCATTGTATTCGAAAGTTGTAACGTCTTTCCCTCTAGTGATTTTTAGAGGAAGTGAACAACATTCAGAGTAGATTGTTTCTGTTTTAATACCATCTACATCTGTTGCAATTCGGTAAGTGTATTGCTGTCCATCTGGTTTAGACTTGATTTCGTACTCGTACCGGCTTGTTGTCTCTGGACCATCGATTGGTTTTTTAGCAACAGTTGTCCAGTAGTGCATGTCTGGATTTTTAGGATTACTTTCGTACTTGTATTTTGTTACTTCTCCGTTACGTTCTACAACTTCAGTTGCAAATGAACTCTTGTCATACTTAACAACCATTTTCGTTGTATCAACATAACTGATTTGAGTTAAGTTATGGTTAGCATCGTAATCATACTTATATACGTTTCCAGCAACATCAGTACTAGAAACTAAGTTTCCTTTTGCATCGTAAACGTAGCTCGTTTTTTTATCACCAGCATACGAAGCACTTTTAATTTTTCCATCTGGATACCACTCAAGAAGAATTTGTTTCGCTTGAGTATCTTTGATGGCATACAACTGAGTTCCTTTGTATTCAAAGAGAATGCTGTATCCATTTTTATCAGTGATTTTTGTTAACTTACCGTCGTTGTCGAAATAATCAGTTTTTCCATCAGCGTTCGAACGCTTGTAGCCAGTTTTTTCTTTCACGATCGTTTGGATACCACGATCATTTGAGTAAAGAACTGTTCCTTCTGGTAGATCTGTTTTGATATCGTATTTTTTTGAATAGAACTGACGTACTTCAGCGTCGCTATTCAGACGTTTAACAAGTGACTGTACAACAACATCACTCATTGGTTCTTTTTTCTTCATTGCTTCTACAATTTTCATCGAAGCGCTTTCAACGTTTACTGATTCTTTTGGAACGAATCTCGTTTTAGCACCTGAACCATTTTCCATGACAAAAACAGATCCATCAGCAGAAACCATCAGTTTAGTTTCATAGAGAGATCCCCAACCAAATCCAAACCAACCATTGTCTGTTGATTTTGA
>CAMLRB010000101.1 GCA_946482295.1 uncultured Bacteriovorax sp.
CATGACAATCATAAAACCCGTGAGCTTTGAAGCTTTCATAGGGGGATTTATGAAAAAGCAAATTATCGTTCTTGCAGCAATCATGTTCTCATCTGTTTCGTTTGCCGGGAGTTCGGCCTGTAAAGGCAAAACTGAACATCATACGATTACATGGACTCAAACTGCTGACGGAGTTGAGTCCGTCTTGGAAAACACAAAACCATTCAAACTAAGACCCCTTGGCGGATTTAAACAATCAGGCAAACTCATCACCAAACATACCCTTGAAAAGGCCACGATTGAAGAATTGATGAAAAACAGAGACGCCTCTCTCGAATTCATGGTGGGAATGCTTTTTGGGAGGGATGATTTTAGAGGAGATGAGGATATTTTCTATTCCTACGGAAGCCAATTCCTTTCATCGTTAAAGTGTGAGTAGGCGTGATTTGTCTTATCCTCCACTTCTTTTTAACAGCTACTTTTGCTGCTGATTTAAAAATCAATGCTCACGACTATCCTCCTTTTAGTTATCTAGAAAATAATAAGTTGAAAGGAGCGATGGTCGAAATCATTCAAGAGATTTGTAAAATCACTAAAGATAATTGCATCATTGAATATGTTCCACTAAAGCGAAACCTTCAGTATCTAGAAGCAGGAACAATTCACGGAGTAATGAGTCTCGTTCAAAGCGATACGAGAGATAAATTTGCCACTTTTTCAGATCCTATTATTTATTCTGATTTAATCTATGCTTCGACAATAAATAGCCCTGTTCTTACATCGGAAAAAGATTTGAACGGATATAGGGTAGGAGCTGTTTTAGGATCAGCTTCCTCAGCAATGGCTGAACAACAATTAAAAAATGTTGGAGGTAAAGGAGTCGTAGAAATCGAAGTTAACCCAAATATTATGGTTAAAAAAATTTCTAGTGGAAAATATGGGGAGAAGGGGGCTATCGCTGGAAGCGAAGATGTCATTAGCTATTACTCTAAACTGAATGGACTACCACCTTTAATTAGAATATTCACACTTCGAAAAGATGCCTTTGGGGTTTATTTTTCAAAAAAAGTTGTTAGTCAAAAAAGCATTGATAATTTCAATTCCGCCATCAAACAACTAAGAGAACAAAATAAAATTCAACCTATCTTAAAAAAATACAACATTATCAAAACATATTAAGAAGACTTAATAGACGTTAAAATTATTTTATGGGCCGGAATGTTTTTATAATGTTTGCACCAATATAGAAGACTCTTATTTTTATAGTTCAAGCGTGCAAGCTTAGGTTCTTTTTCTAAAATTTCTGATAAAGATTGATTGCGTTTCATCTTAATATAATAAATTAATGTACCTAGATTTCGCTCATGATGATTGAGATATTCCTCCTCTTTTTTTATATAAACTCTGTATAGAACCATCAATACGAGTAAGAAAAATCCTTTAGGATAAAAGAAAGAAAGGATTAATACGATGACGAGAGAGTAAGAATTATCGATAAAGACATAACTCTGTGGAGAATAGAGAAAAACTAGATATTGCATCCAATTGTCACCATTAGGTGCGCTCCTAGGTTCAAATCCCAGACTCTTTATAAGACGTTTATATAAAGACATACCCACTATCTTAAAGGTATCTAATTAAATCTCTAAAGTTTTACGTCTTTTAATAGAGTTATACAGTTCCAGCTTTTTTCACTGCCTTGAAATCTATGCATGTCGAAGAACAATCTCATGCACGACATGCATGAGATTGTTTATTCACCTGGTTTGTTAAGCTTGTCTCCTTCATGAAGTTTTTCTCGCCCTTTTAAGTAGTGCAGAAGTCCGTTTTCTTCTTGTTCATTTTTTTGTTCAGATTTATCTCCGCCTTCTCCTTCCATGGCCTCTTTTTCCCATTCTTTGTTATGTTCTTTATACGGTTCATTGTCTTCATCTTCTGCAGCTGCGTGTAGAGCATAATAGTTGAAAGGGCTTCCCGCTAAATGTGGGTACAGGGCTGTTCTATGGGCCATGCGGTCTTGTTTAATAACGGCAATGAAAATGCCAATAGGAAAGGCGAGCCACAAACTCATTCCAAATATTGCGATAATTCGTTCCCAAATAATGTCGCTCATAAGTACCTCCTCCCTTAAAAATATCACCGAAGAGATGAGGAAGGCAGAGTCTTAAGAAATATTGATTCTCAGAATGACGAATTGAAAGCGTTATCTTGGTAGGGGTAATTCAATGGTGAAGCAAGTCGTGGAAAACTTCTCATTATAATAAATGTCACCACCATGATCAGTGATCATGCGATGAACGAGACTGAGTCCTAAACCAGTTCCTTTCCCAATATCTTTAGTAGTAAAGAACGGTAAGAATATTTTTTGTCGGAGATCTGGAGATATCCCACCACCAGAATCAATAACATTTACTACCAACCGATCGTTTTTTACAAATGCCTCAATTTTAATCCATTTTTCCTTTTGATCAAGGATGGCATCAAATGAGTTATTGAGTAGATTTAAAAAAACCTGGGAGAGTTGAACTTGTCTACAATGAATTTTTTCACTAAATGCTGGATGATCTAAATCGCAAATGAGTTTAATGTCATGACTTTTAAATCTCTCATCACATAATGATAAAACATCCGTTAAAATAGTTTTTAGTGTAACGAAATCAGGTTTTTCACTAGTAGCATCGCGAGAAATATTTTTTAGACCTTTAACAATATTTTTAATTCTCTCTACGGTTGTAGAAATGGCCTTTGTCGATTTGATGAATTGTTCTTGATTGGTTGATCCTTTTTCAACCATGCGTTCAAGCAATTGTGTATGAGAATGAATGATAGCTAGTGGATTGTTAATTTCATGTGCAACACCACCCGCCATTTCCCCTAAAGCGACAAGCTTTGAGTTGTTGATGGCATTCATCTGTTGCATTTCAATTTTCTTTTCTTGTTCAGATATCTTGCTTTCTTTTTCGATATTGAGTGTATTGATCTGCTCGATCATTTTATTAATTGCATCTTGAAGAATGTCGAACTCGTCACGAGTCATCGATTTTCTTTTGATTGAAAGATATTTATTGTTTACAGAGTCGAGATCAAAAATCTTAGTGAATGAAATTATCTGTTCAATATTTTTGTTAATGTAATGGTGGAAAATGAGCAAGATGATCCATGAAAGTAGAAATGTTTTGAAGAATTGAGCTATAACAAAGTAAATGATTCTATTGTAGAGAGCAGATTTAATTTCAGTGGTACTAGCTACAATTTCGACATTTCCTATATATTCCATTTTTGCACTGTTATAGTGCTGATGATGTAGGGGATACTCGTAAAACATTAAATCATTTTGATCTGAGCCATCTGTTTCTGGGTTTGTTCTTTCGATGATGACGCGTTTCTTTGGATCTGTGACTTTAACTGAAACAATGTCTTTGATTTTAACAATACTTTCGACAAGGACTGTTAGGTAGACTTTATCCACATTCCAAACAGCGCTGTTAATGGCCGGAACTGAAGATTCGTTGATCTGTTGGAGCTTGACTCTTAAAGATCCTATTTCAGAATTATATTCGATGTAAAAATTGAGGAAAATAACAAGTGATGTGAGTACAGTACTGATAATGAGTACTGCAAACAAGAGTTTAGCCTTTATGGGCCTAAATATTTTCTTGTCTGCCATATTCTCCATTTACCAGATTGCCTCATGTTTGCATTTCGAGCTCTGCCTTTTTTGGTAATGTTACACTGAAGCATGAGCCTTCCCCTACTTCTGACACTATTCCAATTGTTCCTCGATGACCTTCAATGATTTGTTTTACAATGAACAGACCGAGGCCTAAGCCGCCGATGCTATTATTATTACTTACTCTTTCAAAACGGTCAAAGATTGTGTCCAATTTATTGGCCGGAATTCCCTTGCCAAAATCTTTCACTGAAATTCTAACATTTGGACCATCATCCATGACCTTTAATTCAATTTTTCCAGGTGCATATTTGATGGCATTAGTGATGAGATTGATGAAAACCTGTTCTATCCGCGTTTTATCCCAATTGGCCAGTATACCAGGTGCGATATCAGCCTTCAAAGTACATTCGTATGTCGCCAGGAGTTCAGAATGGCGTTCCACGATTTCATTTGCCATATCAGACACATTTACTGGACCATAGTTGAATACAAATTTCCCCGATTGGATGTGAGAGACATCCAGAAGAACTTGAATGAGCGTTATAAGGCGATTGACTTGGCTTATTGATGCATCAATTGATTTACGAAATTTCCCAAGAGCTGCTGAATTCTCTTTAGTCGATTGAAGAGATTTGCCAATTAACTGCAAGTGCAATTTTAATGAAGTTATAGGTGTATTGAGTTCATGTGAAGCAATCGAAAGAAATTGATTGCGAGTTTCGATAGCTTGCTGTGAAAGAAGGTAATGTTTAGCATTGAGAAATGACATCGCTAAACGGCGACCAATTTCTTTTCCAAGCTCTGTGTAATGATTATCGAATTTTCTTCCTGATTCAAAACTATAAAATGTCAGTACTCCCACGAGATCGCCATGGGCATAGAGCGGAAGAACGAGTGAAGAGGTTTCTGAAAGCTCTTCTGCTAAATCATTTTGTTCTTCATCGAGGTCAGAATTTTTCTTAATGGCAGATCCAATTTTTTCAAAAACGTTTTCCTTTTTTCCATCTAGAGCTTTTTTCTGAGGCTGCAGACTGTTTGGATGACCTTTAATTAATCGATCAAGTTTTTTTATCCTTTCATTGTTTTTTTCCTCTCGATGATAGCAAATAACATTCTCTAATTGTCCGTTTGGCAAAACATTATCAAATGTGCACCAGTCGCCCATGAACGGAATGGCATCGCGAACGAAATTTTCAAGCAAAGTTTTCTGATCGAGTGTCGTGATAAGTGTTTCACCAATTGTCGCAAGAAATTTATTAGTCTCTTCAGTTTGTTTTCTTTCTTGAATATCAGTCGCAGTACCTAACCACGTCATAATGCCCATATTCCCATAATTCTCAGGATGAATTCGAATGAGATGCCAGCGAAATGTTCCATTCCTATCGAGAAGTCGGCACTCAACTTCTTGAGGAAGATGACTATTATTTTTTTCGAACAGCTCTAAAACCTGACGATGATCACCAGGATGAATAATCATTGTCCAGTCTTGAATGACGTTTTCTTCTAGCCCAGTATATTCGTACCAAATCTTGTTGAAATAGAGTCCTGCTCCGTTGGCATCTACACGAAAGACGATTTGGGGAATGGAGTCTGCAAGGTAACGGTAACGTTTTAAACTTTCGATTTCCAAATTGGCCATCGCCATTGCGTGGAGACTCAATTCGTTCTCAATAAGTTTTTGGCCCTGCTGCTTAATTAAAAGTTTCTTGCGATAGATATCAACAAAGACAGCAACTTTAGATTTTAGAATATAAGGATCAAAAGGTTTGAGAAGATAATCAACGGCTCCAGCGTCATAGCCTTGATAAACATACATTTCATCTTGGTTAATGGCAGACATGAAGATGATAGGGATGTCTCGAGACTTTTCACGCGTCTTTATAATCGCAGCTGTCTCAAAGCCATTAATAATCGGCATCTGTACGTCGAGCAAAATGACGGCAAAATCCATAGAAAGAAGATGCCTTAAGGCCTCCTGTCCTGAAAATGCCGTCACCAGATTATAGTCCGGAGAGTCGAGGACCGCTCGAACTGCCAAAAGGCCTTCCTCACGATCATCGACGACTAGAATGTTTATTTTATCAGTCACTATTGAAGTTCCGTTTGATCAGGGTTCATCCATTTATGCATTGTCGCAAGAAGATAATCATTATCCACTGGTTTCGTGATATAATCAGAAGCACCAGCAGCTAGAGATTTCTCTTTGTCACCTTTCATCGCTTTAGCGGTTAAAGTAATGATTGGAAGATCTTTGAACTGCTCCATCTTTCTGATTTCCTGTGTAGCTTCAATACCACCCATTTCTGGCATCATAACGTCCATTAGGATCATATCGACATCAGGATTTTCTTTTAGTTTGTCGATTCCTTGTTTTCCGTTTTCTGCATAAATGACTTCCATTCCTTGTCTTTCAAGAATAACTGTCGTTGCAAAGATATTTCTCATGTCATCATCAATGAGGAGTACTTTTTTCGATTTAAAATCCGCATTTCGTGGAAGGGGAGTATAGTCCACATCGTTTTCTGGTGCTGATTCAATAACACCTTCCTGACTGACGTAACGAAGTGGAAGGTTGAGAATGAATGTTGAGCCTTGGCCAGGTGATGACACAACTTCAATGCTACCACCAAGAAGTTTGGCAATCTGACGAGAAATTGTAAGGCCAAGTCCAGTTCCTCCGTATTTTCTGTTTGTCGTACCATCTGCTTGTTGAAAGGCTTCGAAAATCATCTGCTGTTTTTCTTTCGGTATTCCGATACCAGTATCGATGACTGAGAAGACAATTGATTTTTCATCGCGGATTTTACCAGCACTAATTTTCAGAGTGACTTTACCTTTCTCTGTGAACTTGAATGCATTTGAAAGAAGATTTTTTAAGATCTGTTGAACTCGATTTACGTCTGTGTTGATCATATTGTTTGCAATTTCTGAATCTGATTCAATCACAAATTGCAATCCTTTATGAGAAGCGACTGGACGGAAACTGTGTTCTAAGTATTCACAAATTTCTGGAACTTTCACGTCGCGAGGGATGATCGGCATTTTACCAGCTTCAACTTTAGAGAGATCGAGAATCTCATTGATAAGAGCTAGTAGGTCACACCCTGATGAGTAAATCGTTTGCGCAAACTTAGTTTGTTCTTTTGTAAGGTTTTGTTCTTTATTTTCAGAAAGCATTTTCGAAAGAATCAACAAGCTATTAAGTGGAGTTCTAAGTTCGTGTGACATGTTTGCAAGGAACTCTGACTTATATTTCGAAATGAGTGAAAGCTGTTCTGCTTTTTCTTCAACGGAGTGGGAAGCAAGCTCGACTTCTTGGTTTTTAATCTCAAGAAGTTTTGCTTTTTCTTCAAGCTCTTTTGCTTGTGCTTCAAGTTCAGCGTTCGATTTTTTTAGTTCTTGAAGAAGTTCTTCTGTTCGCATTGTAGAGGCGATCATGTTGAGTACAACTCCAATCGATGTCATTAGCTGATCAAGAAAGTTCAGGTAGTTCGGAGTGAAGGCGTGAATTGAAGCAAGTTCGATAACGGCCTTAACTTTACCTTCGAAGATAATTGGAAGGACAATAATGTTTACCGGTTTAACCTCTCCAAGGCTCGAAGCAACAGCAACGTAATCAGACGGAGCATTTGTAAGCAAAATACGTTTTTTCTCGAATGCTGCCTGACCAATCAAACTTTCCTTTAGACGATATGAGTTTTTGAAATTTTTTCTTTCAGTGAATGCGTAACTTGCAAGAAGCGAAAGTACTGGCTCATCAAATTCATGGTCCATGATGAAGAATGTACCTTGTTGAGCACCAATCAACGGAGTTAACTCCGACATGATCATTTGAGCAACTGATGTAATTGAACGCTGACCTTGCATCATGTTCGCAAATTTCGCGAGGTTGGTCTTTAACCAGTCCTGCTCATGGTTTTTATCAGTGGTATCTTTTAAGTTTCCAATCATCTGGTTGATGTTGTCTTTTAGAGCGGCAACCTCTCCTTGCGCTTCTACCTGAATAGACTGAGAAAGATCTCCGCGTGTAACCGCAGTCGAAACTTCCGCAATCGCTCGGATCTGAGTTGTAAGGTTACCTGCGAGCTGGTTTACGTTATCAGTTAAGTCTTTCCATGTACCAGCAGCACCCGGAACCTTTGCCTGACCACCCAGCTTACCTTCGATACCTACCTCTCTCGCAGTAGTTGTTACCTGATCCGCGAAAGTTCTTAGTGTATCGGTCATCGAGTTAATTGTTTCTGCAAGGGCCGCAACCTCTCCCTTTGCTTCTAGGACGAATTTCTGATTCAAGTCACCGTTTGCAACCGCGGTAACAACTTTAACGATACCACGTACCTGAGTCGTAAGATTTGAGGCCATGAAGTTTACGTTGTCGGTTAGATCTTTCCACGTACCAGCAACCCCCGGAACGTGTGCCTGAGCTCCTAGTTTTCCTTCGATACCTACCTCGCGAGCAACGGTTGATACCTGATCCGCGAATGTTCTTAGTGTGTCTGTCATCGAGTTAATTGTTTCTGCCAGAGCAGCAACCTCACCCTTAGACTCAATTACGAATTTTTGATTCAAGTCACCGTTTGCTACCGCGGTTACGACTTTAACGATACCACGTACCTGCTTAGTTAAGTTACCGGCCATGAAATTTACGTTGTCGGTTAGATCTTTCCACGTACCCGAAACACCTTTTACATCTGCCTGACCACCTAGCTTTCCTTCGGTACCTACTTCCTTCGCAACACGAGTAACCTCGGCAGCAAATGAGTTCAGCTGATCCACCATGACGTTGATCGTATTTTTTAGTTCAAGGATCTCTCCCTTTGCATCTACGGTAATTTTTTGTGACAAGTCTCCCTTCGCAACGGCCGTTGTAACCTTTGCAATGTTACGAACCTGATCCGTTAAGTTTCCGGCGAGAACGTTTACGTTATCAGTTAGATCTTTCCACGTACCAGAAACACCCTTTACATCTGCCTGACCACCAAGTTTACCTTCAGTACCTACCTCTTTCGCAACACGAGTAACCTCCGCCGCAAATGAGTTCAGCTGATCCACCATGATGTTGATTGTTTGTTTTAGTTCAAGGATCTCTCCCTTTGCATCTACGGTAATTTTCTGTGACAAGTCTCCCTTTGCAACGGCAGTTGTAACTTTAGCGATGTTACGAACCTGATCCGTTAAGTTTCCAGCGAGACCGTTTACGTTATCGGTTAGATCCTTCCAAGTTCCAGAAACACCTTTTACATCGGCCTGACCACCAAGTTTTCCTTCTGTACCTACCTCTTTCGCAACACGGGTAACCTCCGCCGCAAATGAGTTCAGCTGATCCACCATGACGTTGATCGTATTTTTTAGTTCGTAAATTTCTCCACGAGCATCTACGGTAATTTTCTGTGACAAGTCTCCGTTGGCAACCGCAGTTGTAACTTTAGCGATGTTACGTACCTGGTCCGTTAAGTTTCCGGCGAGAACGTTTACGTTATCAGTTAGATCTTTCCACGTACCAGAAACACCCTTTACATCTGCCTGACCACCAAGTTTACCTTCAGTACCTACCTCTTTCGCAACACGAGTAACCTCCGCCGCAAATGAGTTCAGCTGATCCACCATGATGTTGATCGTATTTTTTAATTCAAGGATCTCTCCCTTAGCATCGACGGTAATTTTCTGTGACAAGTCTCCCTTCGCAACGGCAGTTGTTACCTTGGCGATGTTACGTACCTGCGCGGTTAGATTTCCAGCGAGGCCATTTACGTTGTCGGTTAGATCTTTCCACGTACCCGAAACCCCTTTTACATCTGCCTGACCACCTAGTTTTCCTTCTGTACCTACTTCCTTCGCAACACGAGTTACCTCGGCAGCGAATGAGTTCAGCTGATCCACCATGATGTTGATCGTATTTTTAAGCTCAAAGATTTCTCCCTTCGCATCTACCGTAATTTTTTGTGACAAGTCTCCGTTGGCTACCGCTGTTGTAACTTTAGCAATGTTACGTACCTGCGCGGTTAGATTTCCAGCTAGACCATTTACGTTGTCGGTTAGATCTTTCCACGTACCCGAAACACCCTTAACCTCGGCCTGACCACCTAGTTTTCCTTCAGTACCTACTTCCTTCGCAACACGGGTAACCTCCGCCGCAAATGAGTTCAGCTGATCCACCATGATGTTGATTGTGTTTTTAAGCTCCAGGATCTCTCCCTTAGCATCTACTGTAATTTTCTGTGACAAGTCTCCCTTCGCAACTGCCGTCGTAACCTTGGCGATGTTACGTACCTGTGCGGTTAGATTTCCGGCGAGACCGTTTACGTTATCGGTTAGATCTTTCCACGTACCAGAAACCCCTTTAACATCGGCTTGACCGCCCAGCTTACCTTCGGAACCTACCTCCTTCGCAACACGGGTAACCTCCGCTGAGAATGAACGGAGGGTATCAACCATCGTGTTGATCGTTTGTTTTAGTTCAAGGATCTCTCCGCGGGCATCAACCGTAATTTTTTGTGACAAGTCTCCGTTGGCTACCGCTGTTGTAACTTTAGCAATGTTACGTACCTGAGCTGTTAGATTGTTCGCTAGTCCGTTTACGTTGTCGGTTAGATCTTTCCAAGTACCCGAAACACCCTTTACATCCGCCTGACCACCTAGACGTCCTTCTGTACCTACTTCCTTCGCAACACGGGTAACCTCAGCAGCGAACGACGAAAGCTGATCCACCATGACGTTAATCGTAGTTTTTAGTTCGTAAATTTCACCTTTGGCATCTACGGTAATTTTCTGAGACAAGTCTCCCTTTGCAACGGCAGTTGTAACTTTAGCAATGTTACGTACCTGATCCGTTAAGTTACCAGCGAGAACGTTTACGTTATCTGTGAGATCTTTCCACGTTCCACTAACTCCCTTTACATCGGCCTGACCACCAAGCTTTCCTTCTGTACCTACCTCTTTCGCCACACGAGTTACCTCGGAAGCAAATGAGTTCAGCTGATCAACCATCGTATTTACCGTCATACCGATACGAGCAAATTCCCCGTTGAGCTGACGCCCATCAATCTCAAGAGTCATCTTTTGAGAAAGGTCACCTTTCGCAACCGATGTGATAACTCGGGCAGCTTCTGTAATTGGCTGAACTAGATCGGATATAACGGTGTTAACTGAATCAACGTTTGTGAGCCACGCACCTTTAACAGATCCGATGGAAACACGTTCGTTCATCTTTCCTTCTTTACCTACGATGCGACCAACGCGAGTAAACTCATTGGCCATATTAAGATTGAGTTCATTTATGTCGTTGAGAACTTCAGCGATATCACCAATGACTGAATCGTTTTCCATATTTAAACGAACAGTAAAATCACCACTACGAATGGCCTTAACCATAAGGAGAATTTCTTTTAGCTGTTCTTTCTCACTCACCAATTTTGGCGTACGTGTAGTTGTTGAAGGAATTTTACTCTTAACTTTTTTCTCCAGAGTAGGAGTCGGTGTATTCATTCCAGGCGTAATCGCGAGAGGCTTTGCTTTTCGTGATCCAGTCGATTTTGTCTTCACTCGTTTTTTCTCCTTTAAAGAAATCAGAAAATTTTTTTGCAATTGGCTTTATGAGTGCGGCGATATTTAGCATGCGCTTAGAATGTTTTTCAATAGAACGAAAATCGCGATGAAGCGCAAAGTTGGCACGCGGTTTGATTAGATAAAAAGGAATTTCAAAAAAAGTTTGTAAGAAAAAAATGTATGAAGGTGTTTAAAGTGTGAATTTAGCTAGAAATAGATCAGTGATTCAAATGAGTTCGTAAAGGATCTCTATGAATATGAACTGAAGAGAGAATCAAAAACTGCTGTAATACTCCTTTATTTCCCCAAAAGTCTGGGAAAGTTACCCCGTCGCGACTATTTTTTCACCCTGTTTTAAAATCAAAAAAAAACTTACTTTTCATTGGGGAAATGACTTTTTTTCAAGCTAAAAACTGGAAGGGAAAAACGAGTCCCAATTTGCCCCAAAAAGGATGCAGGATCATTTTTTCATAGGTGCTTTTTTAGTTTAAGAACAAATGAAATTTTGTTTTCGTAAGGCTCATAGTAGAGGCTTCCACCATTTGCTTGAGCGAGAGTTTGAGAAATAGAGAGTCCTAAACCAGTGCCTTTTCCCAATGATTTTGTAGAAAAGAATGGCTCAAAAATACGTTTCACAATGTCCTGAGGCAGTAGCTGTCCAGAGTTTACCACTCGAATTTCTACCCAAGATTCTCTTTCTTTCACAATGAGACATAGAATTTTCTCTTCGGATCGATCGCTCGCGAGTGCATCGAGAGCATTGCTCATCAAATTAATAATAATCTGTGAAATCTGCAACGGATTACAAAAGACGTGAGGATTATAATTATTTTCGATCCTGAATTGAACTTTTTCAGTCTTAATTCGTTCTTCAAAAAGCCCAAGACTAATCTCAAGAATTTTTTCAACAGTTATGAGTTCACTTTCTAATTTATCATCTCTTCGTGAAACTAGTTTCATACTCCGGACAATCTTCGCAATCCTTTCACTAGCAGAGTGTATTTTGGCAAGTTTGTTAAGTGTGGCTTCGTCTAGTTTTTCATTGTTTTTCAAAAGAAGTGTGTTCGACAAACCTTGAATAATTGTGAGGGGATTATTGATTTCATGGGCCACGCCGCTCGCCATTTCTCCAAGCGAGGAGAGGCGAGAGGCGTGAAATGTTTTAATACTTTCTTCTTCAAGATTTTTTTTGCTTTGTGCGAGTTCCCCTAGCGATTTCTTGAGTTCGTACTCAACACCAATTCTTCTCTTTAGTTCATTGTAAACAGTGGAAGATTGTTTGAGGGTGTATATAAAATTAACAACACTTAATGCAATTAAGAAAAGTGCATCGGTAGATTGTTGAGTTGCAGACAATCTCATAGCGAAGGAAATAATCGGCGCCAGCATCATTAGGTTAAAAGCAATGAGGACGATTCGTTTAGAGGATACTGTGA
>CAMLRB010000102.1 GCA_946482295.1 uncultured Bacteriovorax sp.
TTTGAAGACGTTGCCATGACTTCAACCTTTAACGAGAAGATGCTCACGGACCTTCCTCGTAAAGTTGTCTTTAATGACAAAACTTCTGCCGTAAAGTTTCAAGGTGAGCGTGGGACTAGTACTCTATTCTCTACGATGGCGCTCATAGAATCAGCGATTAAAATTGATAAAGGACAAGAAGTAAATCTCTCTGAAGAGTACATGAATTACGTTGTGAAGTCTTTAGGGCTTTCAGCTATGACAGAGAGTTCTCAAATTTCTGAGAATATCGAGGCCATGAAACTGCATGGAATACTTCTTGAGAGTGACTGGGGTTACCAGCCATCTTGGTTTCAAAAAGGTTTTGCTTGTGAAGGTTACACACCTACAGATGCATTAGCACCTGCAGATTGTTTTAAACATAACAGACCAGATGAAAAAATTCTTGATAAGGCCTTCAGCGCGAACGGCATCTCCCTTACACCGATGAAAAAAAATACAAACGATATCATTCGTTTTATGGCCAAAGAAAAACGCCCATTGAGCTTAAACTTAATCATCAATCGAAAAGGTTGGTCGACTAGTGAAGTTACCTATGGGGCTGACTTAAGAAGAGAGTGTGTGACGAAACCTGATTCGTGTGCAGTTCATTCTGTTATTCTTACGGGTTATGATTTGGATGCTAAAGTTTTCCACTTTAAAAACAGTTGGGGAAAAGTTTGGGGTAAGAATGGTTTTGGAACCATCAAAATTGAAACTGTCGACTTGTACTCAAAAGAAGATCTCTACTACGCTGAGGTTGACGGAAAATTTGAACTTCCAAAAGATTTTGATAAAGAGTCTTTAGAATTTCAAGGTCTAAGAGTTAAGGCAAAGAGAACTAAAGAAAAAGATCTACTTGAACTCACTATCGAAACAATGCTTAGTGGAGCAGCTGGAAAAAGTGTCCTTATCAATAACGAACTTGTGACTTTAAACGAAGTCAAAGAGAAGCCAACAGATAAAAACACTTCACCTGTTGTACACAACAATAAGAAAGTACAGATTCAGCATTTTGTGACGGCACAATCTGATCAAAACACGCTTAGATTTTCGTGGCTGAAGCCACTTAAGCTAGATCTGGCGATACCAGATCCGGCCCAACTAGAAGATGAAAAGCTTTTCATCAAATCCACTATAAAAGTCCACACGGACACTGAAGGGTTCAAAACGCTAGGTGAAGTGTACCAGGCCGTGAAAGAGAAACGTCTAAACTTTTGACATGAAATTTATACCTGTCAAAACAGTAGACAACAGCAATAGACCTAACTCTATCGAATCATAGACCTTCAATTTGGCACTCCTTTTGTAGTTATAAGTGTATTCACACTACACGTGACCAAAAGGGGTTCTTATGAAAAAGACAAACCTGTACTCATCATTTGCTGTTCTCTTTGTTATAGCAGCCGTTACTCCTCAGACCGTTTGGTCAAAAAACTGTGATTTCAAAAATCGTATGCCTGCCTCTGAACAAATTAATTGTTTAAAAGAGGAAAAAGATAAATTAGAAAAAGACATCAAAAAGTTAATTGATGATAAAGAAAAAATCGTCAAAGAACTTGATGAAGTAAAAGCTAAAAAAGATCCAGAAGAAAAAGTTAGTGAAGAAAAGAAAAAAGAAAAAGAGAAGAAGGATAAAAAAATTGCTGCTGACAATGAGGTCTTCGATTTGATGTTCGACATGACTTCACTCCTTATGAGTCAACAACAACAACAAACGATGATGATGAATCAAATGTTCTCGATGATGTCGAGTGCAATGCAAAGATTTAGTTACCCACAACAACCTCAACAACAATATGATAGCCTCTTTCCATTCGGTCAATTCGGAACTGTCGCTGGTCACAACCCTTACTCACTCGAGAGTCTTGGATCTAGTTTTAGTCTTCATCACGCGAAATGGAATCCATTATCCCTTGAAGGAGTTGGTGGAATTGGATTGGGTCACCAATACACTTCTCATCAAAACATTTACCAAGATAATTTTGTAAAAACACCTTATCGTTATCCAGCGGAACAACCAGCGCAACTTGAAAGACAACAACTTCTCTTTCAACCACCAATTCATGGATATGATTTTGGTCAAAACCCAAGTACGAACGTGGAGCCTGTTCCACAACAGATGGAGCAACAAAAAATTCCTCAGCTAAAACAAGCGAAATACATCTAATAGTAACCGACAAATACTCTCCAGTAAGGGCAAAAAAAGGAAAAAATTTCCTTTTTTTGCTCATTTTTTTTTCTACATACACGAAAAGTTATTTAAAGGTGAACAGGCACGGACGAGCTTGTATCGAAACCTGCAATGGATGCTACTTCAATGGAATAGGACTTATCATGAAGGTAGAACTTAAAGGACAGACAACGAACGAAAAGACTCTCATTAAAAAATGTCACATGTGCGGACATGTTCATGAATCAGCTCAAGAGCCGCAAAAATGTACGAAATGCAAAAAATCCTTCCTTCCTGTCAATTACTTTTCTAAGGTTCATTCAAAGTCACAGAAGGATTTCGACAAACTTTTTGCCTTTGGTCATGAAATTCACGAAGAAGATCTCATAAAAGGTCTTACAGTTCTTTGGTAATTGATGCCGTTAGATATCTAAAATGGTAAAAATGGAGAATGCAAACACTCCATCCCATCGTTCAAAGACTCTTTGAAAAGAAAGGCTTTAATCAGCAAATGATTGAGAATTTCCTTTCATGGGATTTAAAATCAATTCCAGATATGAGTTCGCTAAAAGATCTCTCTAAAGCGAGCAAAAGAATTATTGAGGCCATCGACCGGGAAGAAAAAATCGGTGTCTATGGAGACTATGATGTGGATGGAACAACTTCTTGTGCACTCCTGTATCATTTTTTCCAAATTCTAGGAGTGGAGGTTGATGTTGTTCAACCTTCACGATTTGTCGAGGGATACGGTCTGCATCTTTCAAGCATCGATGAAGCTATAGAAAAAGGCCTCGCGATTCTCATTACAGTTGATTGTGGTATTTCTAATAATGAAGCTGCTGATTATGCTAAAACAAAAGGTCTCGACCTCATCATCACTGATCACCACAAAGATGCACGTGAAGAAATGCCCAACGCATTTGCTGTTATTAATCCCAACAGACGCGATGAAATCACAAATCCTCATTACGAAGAATTAAAAACTCTCGCTGGTGTGGCGGTGGCCTTTGCCCTCGCTGTGCAAATCAGAACTGATCTCATCAGTGTAGGACAAAAAATTCCGTCGCTCTATTCACTCTTGCAATTTGTCGCGATCGGAACAATTTGCGATCTCGCTCACCTGAGCACTCTCAATCTCAAACTTGTTCGTCATGGTTTGAAACTTATTAAGACAACTGAGTATCCAGGTATTCGAGCTTTTTTTACTGCGGAAGAATTAAAAGCTCCGACTATTGCTTCAGAAAAACTTGCTTTTCATATAGGCCCTCTCATTAATTCAAAAGGAAGGCTTGAACATCCGGAAGCTTCTTTAAAGCTATTGATTGCTAAAACTCAAGAGGAAGCTCGTACGTTTTACGATCTCCTTGTTCATTGCAATCAAGAAAGAAAATTCATTCAGAATGAAGTTTTCACCGAAGCTCGTGAACATGTCTCCCGTGAAATTAAAAGTCTGAGCATGACGGGAAATTATGAGCACCTCATCACCATAGCTTACCAACCTCATTGGCATGAAGGTGTTATCGGAATTGTTGCCTCGAAGCTCGTCGAAACGTTCAAAGTTCCAGCAATTGTCTTCACTGACAGCGAGCATGAAGGGATTATCAAGGCTTCTTGTAGAAGCGCAGGACATCTCGATATATTCAATCTTCTCAAGAAAGAAGAATCTCTTTTTATAAAATTTGGTGGTCATAAGGCAGCCGCTGGTCTTTCAATGCCGAAAGAGAATTTACGAGCTTTCATCGACAACATGAATGCCCATTTAAAAAATGTGCCGGCCATCGAAAGAACACGAATGGATTTTCATGATCTCGATATTGATGCCTCTGAAATCAATCCGCAACTCATGCGCGATCTTGATCTACTTGAACCTTTTGGCATGGGCAATGAAAAACCGAAATTTAGAATTAAGGGTGTAAAGCTAGATGCGTATGATCTTATGAAAGATGTCCATGTTCGCTGGAGTCTTTCCAAAGATAAAACAAAATTAAAAGGCATAAGCTTTAACTACGTCGGAAAGTATGATTCGCTCATGCCTCAAGAAGTTTATAGTATTCAAAACCACAAGAGAGAAGACCTCTCTGTTTATTTCACACTTGGTCTAAACCGTTTTAATGGAAATGAGAGTATACAACTCATGGTCGAAAAATTAGAATTTGGCGCACTCTAATTAACCTCACTCATTCCTTTTTTATTCCCAACTTTTCTATTGCAGTTTCCTAAGCAAGCAATACTGCGGGCATCAAATTTGGTCCGCGATTTGCTTCTTATATAATGGACAACGTTCGTCACTAAACTCAACGAAGGAGTGTATATGAGGTTTAAACGATCAATGGCATCAGTGCTTTGTGTTGGATTACTATCCCTCGTGGGATGTAGCTCACAACAAAACCTGGAAGAAGAAAATTCTCGCTATCCAACCGTCACAAACTCACACAACATCAAGGATGGTGAATACGCAGTTATTCAATTTGAACAAGGCGATAATACACTTACCGATGAAAGCAAGACTAAGTTAAAATCATTCGTCGATAGCGCTCAATACGGCGGCAGAGATATTGAAAACATCAAAATTCTTTCTTGGTCTGATACCGATGTTAAGGGTGGATCGGCAACTGACTTTGATCGCTCAATTGCGAGTGAGAGAAGTGAAGCTATTGAAGAATACTTGAAAGAAGATCTTAAAACTGGTGCAGACTACGCCAATTACAACATGGTTGAAAATCAGCACATTCATGATATTTTCAAGTCGGAAGATTGGAAGCGTCAACCTTTTTCCAAAGCAGAATCGAGAACTCTTCCCCATGAAGACAATGATGAAGTGGCAAGTTTGATGGAGAGCAGTCATGCTTCTAAAGCACTCGTTGTTGTTGAATACGAATAAAATAAACAATCATTACTAAAATAAAAAAGGCCCGCATTTCTGCGGGCCCTATTGTTTTAACTCTTAAAAATTAATTAAAGAGAAAGTGCCCATTTAACACCAGCGATGATTGATTTATTTTCAACTTCGCGTGCTGCTCCAGTTGAATTTTCAACTTTAGCAGTGTTGTATACAACGTGGTATCTCATAGCTTCGTCTTTGTTTGGAACGTACTCAAGACCTAGTTCCATAACTGATCTTTCTTGCTCTACAGTTGTTCCACCTAGGTTGTAGTTTCCTTCTCCGTCTTCCTTAATGTATTTAACGAATGGACGGAAGTTTTCGTGGTTGTAACGAACGTGAGCTACCATAGACTTAAGTTCAGCATCAGCTACTGCTGCAGAAGCATTTAGACCACCGTTTTCATTTGTTCTTGTTAGGTAATCAGCTTCAACTAGGAACATATCCATATTGAATTGAAGACCAGCGGCCATAAGAATGTCGTATTGACCAACACGATCTGTACCGATTTTGTGGTAAGAAACGATTGGGTTGATCATGTTGTTCATTAGGTTACCGTACCAAGCAACACCAGATACTTTTTTATCTTTAAGAGTTGTTGTTACACCTTCTAAGTGCTGAATGTAGAAAGTTTGGTCAGCAACAGTGTATCCAAGTGAAAGACCAACTAGGTTCGCAGGGATTCCATCGTTGAACATTGAGAATGCGTATATATCTGAACCTGACCAGTCGTTCTCACGTCCACCAACTAGAACACCTTGCTTCCCGATAGTAGCTGAGAAACCTTGACCAAAAGTTTTTGTGATAAATGCAGTATCTACAAAATTAGATACCGGCTCATCAGCAGCTGGATCAGCATTTTCTGAATCAGTGAAGTCTAAAGTCAATTCACCAGTGATAGTGTCATTGAACTTAGCTGTGTTTTTCCAACGAAGGTAGCTCGTTTTCATTTGGCCTGAAGATGTTTCAGGTGTTCCTGTAGTTTCAGACTTTGTGTTTACGTAGTCGAAACGAGCGATGATTTTTGAATTTGATTCAACAGCGGCCATCGCTGAAGAAGCTAGAAACGCAGAGGCAACTAATACTTTTAACTTCATGTTCTCTCCTAGAGATGCAGTAAAAAAATTAAACATTACAAATAAGTTTGTGGGCAGATTTTGCCTGAGTCAAACAAAATGTAATAATCAACGTCATTTTTTTTAACGTTTGATCGTTATTTTTTCAATTTTAACATCTTTTAAAGGACGGTCGCCTGGTCCTACAGGAGTTTTTCCGATCGCAGAAACAACATCCATTCCTTTTGTCACTTTACCAAAAACAGTGTGACGACCATCTAGATGAGGAGTTGGTACTAATGTTATGAAGAATTGAGATCCGTTCGTACCTGGACCAGCATTGGCCATAGAAAGAATTCCAGGACCACTGTGTTTTAAAGAAGGATTGAATTCATCTTTAAATCTGTAACCAGGTCCTCCTCTTCCAGAACCTTCAGGACATCCACCTTGGATCATGAAACGATCGATGACTCTATGGAAAATGAGTCCATCATAATAAGGACCTGTTTTAGAAGTTTCTTGTCTTCCTTCTGCAAGATTTACAAAGTTCCAAACTGTCTCAGGACATTCTTTCGCGAACAGCTCAACTTCAAATTCCCCCATCGTTGTTGTGAAGACGGCCGTTAAACGATCCAGCTCTTCTTTATATTCACTTTTTTTTGTTCCACCTAATCCAAACATGTAAGACTCCTTTTAGTAGTTCATTATTTTATAAGACCCAGTGATATCTTGAACGGGTCCTTTGATTGATTGGCCATAGAAATAGAGCTTCTGCTCTGGTTTGAAAAAAACGTCCAAATTGACGTGCAGATTGGGTTTCTTCTGTCCTTTAGCATCGTAAATGGAAAAGAGTTCAGCACTAATAGATTGAACGTGAGTATCTGAAAATCTTTTTTCCAAATCACTCTTTGTAAGGCAGGCAGAAACAAGAACTGGTACACCTTCATCGTGCACTGATGAATTAAGAAAGTTTTTTAACTTTTGCTCACGAACACTATCTGCAATAGTTTCATCCACCCAAATAAGGTGAATGCGTTTGAAGTCAGGAAGATTAGTAAAATTTATTTTACTCCCCACTTTCTCACTGGCCTTAAAGAAAATATTTTCATCTTCCTTAAGCGTTAATGTTTCTTTACTCTGTAATTTTTTTGCTGCCAAAAATTCTTCATTAAATGAAGCCTGTACCTGAAGTGCTTCAAAAAAACTTAATGAGTAACTTTTCATAAGAGCATCAATGTCAAAATAGCGAAGTCCTTTCGTGCGAAAACATCCACCTGATTGACTGAAGTTGGCCCACTCTGGAATGTCAGGCAAAAAGTAACGTTCAATTCCTGTCGACACATAATACTCTTCAACGGCACGAGGTTTTAACCCTGTCGTCGTTGAGCATGCAGAGAGAAAGAAGAGATGGCCCAAAATGAGTAGTTTTTTAGTGATCATGATTATGCTTTTTTGAAATAGTTCATCAATGTTTTTTCGATTTCTTCAATCTCTGCTACCCCGGCATCAAGTGTGGGTGCATTTAACTGGAAATAGCCAGGCTCATCATTCATAAGGCCTTTGCCAAGTGATTCAGATTCAACTCCACGGGCAACACAGATAAAATCAGCAGCTAACGTTTGTAGCATTTCTGCTTCAACCACATCTCTAAAAGGAGCAGATTCAATCGTTGCAAAGATCCCTTCTCTATCAAGAAGTCTATCCACAGAAGTGACATCATAACCTTCGTAGAAAAGAATTTTAGGTTGAGGTTCAACTGGCTTTGCAATTTTGAGTTTTACATGATCTTCAAGATCACGCCACTTTCGGAGTTCAGTTTCAAAAACAGATTTATCGGCTTCGAATTTTTCTTCGACTTCTTTGAACAAAGATCGACACGCAAAATCCAAAGAGTCTTTATGATTTAAACTTAAACGATCATAAGTTACGAGATGAAGCTGATTGCTGGCTGAGCTCATGAGCCAGCCTTTAAGTTTTAGGAGCGCTACTTTGGCATCTCGTCCCTCTCCTACTAAAACAATGGATTTAGTTTTTTCATCAAAAGACTTTTTAATGATGTCTTTTTGATAAAGAATGAGCCCAGAACTCTGTAAGTTATTTTCATTCAAGGCAAGAGCTAAGCCAGCGCCCATAGGCATTGGGTTCTTTCCTAATCCTGTCGCTTCGATGACTACATCGAAGTCTTCAAAGCTCTCTACGGGCTTATGTAAAGACTCTATAACCTCTTTACCAAGCTGTTTAAACATCTCTGGATTTTCTTCAACTTGCTTGAGAATTGACTCTTGAGGATTGAGTGAAAAAATGACGCGAAAGAGATCATGGAGTCGGGATTTACCTTTGATAAATTCACCTGGATGAACAAATCTTTTATGCACACGAAGGACATCCCCCTGGCGAGAAATTCCATTGGCCTCAATTTGTTTTACGAGATCAATCAATTCGGATTCAACAAATTTTTTTACAGTTGTCTTTTGATTTTTAAATGTAGTTTCTAGGTCCGGGAGTTCTTCGGCCAGCATACGGATATTTCCCCCCAGAGGAGATCTTTGAAAAAGAACGGTGTAGGCGCCGAGATCGTCGAAGTGTTTAGCGGCAAGGAGGGCAAGAGGGCCGGAGCCAATGATGGCAATTTTCATAGATTTGTACTCCCAAAACAGAGTACAAATCTAACATAATTATCTGAGAAGTGGCATCAAATTACTTGAAATAGACCTTAGTGTCACCCTTATCAATGGCAGAGTGCTCAGCAAACTTGTAGATAAAATCGATGAAACTTTGCATAGCTTCAAACGTAGGAACCGATTTATCGAATTCACACCCATATTGCATGTAAGTGTTACCGTCTTTTCCTACTACTTCTTTCGAGTGACGCACGTTCATGATCACTGGAATGTAAGATTTGTCAGTGAAATACATTCTCATGTTCACTTCAAAGTCTTGAGGAAGTTTCTTATCTGTTGGTGACCAAGGAACTTGGAATGAACATCCGTCCCCTGCGATATCGACCATCATGACTGGATAAATTGAACCATTGTCATCGATGACAGAATAAGCACCAAGAAAATTTTGAAACACGATGCGGTTGAAGGCACGGCGTTTTTGCTCAATTGTTTCTGCTTTTTTCTTGTTGAAATCGAGAACTTTAAATTCAGACATATTCATCTCCACGGCAGTTGGATTAACTACCGCTTTATCGGTCGATGAAGGTCTTTAGTTTATTTTTTTTGATAGCTAGGAATTTGGGAAATTTCTTCTTTCATACGCAGATATGACTCTAAACGAGAATGAACAAGTTGGAACTCCCGAGCATTCTGATCAAGCTTGGTGTAAAAATAACAACCTGTACTTTCAGGAGCATGGTTGCAGTTTGAAAATTTACATTGAACGGCACAGTGTTCGAGATCCGGAAAGTACGACAATAAGTCTTCTTCCCTTAAATCCTCTACCCCAAATGATCGGATCCCAGGAGAATCAATCATTGCCATAGTATCGCAGTCAACAATTTCACTCCACGTCGTCGTGTGTGTTCCTTTGCCCACTTTGCCTACATCACGTGAAAGCAGATTGATTTTCCCCTCTGAAACTTGAGAAATTAATCGGCTCTTACCTACTCCCGATTGACCAAGAAATATAGATGTCTTATGAAGAAGTCTTTGTTTTAAATCTTCAAGTCCGAGCTCCATGTATTTTGGTTTGTATTCGGGATGAGCTGCAGACAGCTCAAAACTTTCGATACCTAACTCTTTCATCCGATCACATTCAAAAGCTATGTCGAAGTCGTTATTAAATTCATCCATTTTATTGAAGACCATTAAAGGACGAATTCCCCACTGGTGAGCGCGCACAAGAAAACGATCTACAATTCCACGCTTATATTCAGGACGAGAAGCAGAACTAACAATGACCATTAAATCACAATTAGAAGCTGTGACTTTTTTCTTTTGTTCACGAATAATCAGACGGTACATTTCATTTTGGCGAGGAAGAACTTCAGTAATAACATTCTTATCGTCGATCATGACATAGTCACCGACTACAATTGAATTCTCATCACCCTTCAAAAGATTACCGAGTGCTGTAGCAACAACCATTTCTTTACTGTCTTCAAATTTGCAGTCAAATTCACGCTTAGCTGATTTAAAGACACGCGCTTTTAACATGACATGAATCCTTCTGGGAAAAATTGAGAGCGTGGATCCATTGTCTTCTTTAGCTCGCGAAAGACAACTCGTTGATGATCATTAAAAAATGGTGGAATGAATTTTTTCTTTAACAGTCCGATTCCGTGTTCGGCAAAAGGAGATCCCTTCCACTTCAGCACTTCGGCATAAAGATTTTCTAATTGTTGATTACAGAAATCATTTTTATCTAGTGTCGGCATAAAATTGAAATGCAAATGTGCATCTCCAAAATGACCAAAAAGATTATAGTCTACGCCCATCAAAGCGAGCTTACGATAATAGTTTAAGAGTTCTCCAAAGTGCTCAGCGCCGACTTGAACATCAGTTCCTTTTTTCGTCACACCCATGCGAGTGTTCACTTCGAAAATCGCACGCGGTACACTTACTCTCAAATCGCGACACTTAGATGAAGCCATTTCGAAAATATTTTCTTCTTCAACTTTAGTAAGTTTTGTTAACAAGTTTTCATAAATATTTTCAAAATCTTTTTTCGCTACTTCCAAGAAGACAACATCTTGATCTTTGCCAGGATTTTTCTCTGCAGGTAAATACGAAAGTGAATTCGAATCAATAAACTCACATGCGCGAATTTGTCCGCGGAATGATTGAACAGCATTAAAAATTTCTAAGTGCGGTTCAAAATTAACTTCCCACTTCGGAAGGAGAAGAAACAAATAAGTTTCGTCTTCATGAGCAATCGTTTTTAAAACGGCACTTTTTATAATGCCCAACTGACCTTCTGTTCCAGTCATGAGATCTGTTTCAAATTCCATCCTAGGATAAGGGGCATTTTTATAGTGAGCGTAGTGATTAAAGTCGTTTTGATAATCTTGCAGACTAAAAGGAGTCGCTAATTTTTTATCGGCCCTCAAAGATTTTTCCGCACCTGAAAAATCAATAAAAGTCAGCTCGACAATTTGCGAGCGAAGATTTTTAAATCCAAATGAGCGCTCCCCTGTGCAACTTGTAGCAATCCCAGAAAGTACTCCAGCAAGCTCTTCCGTTGGTGAAGTCATAATCTCGCGCTTATGAGCAAGACAAAATTCTTTTGCTTCTTTCCACGTTACAAAACCTTCGATTTCAAGATCACCATTAGGGCGAAGTGAGAGTGAACCCTTTATAGTCGAGAGATTTCCCAACACTGTATTCGGTGAGAGCTCTGCCTCTAATTTTTCAAAGGGAATGACGGTTGAAGTTTGCGAAGAATGATAAAGTGTCGGCTCGCCTGCAGCGATATGCTTCTTCACTTCATCCCAGGAATAGAAACTTTTTATGATCATAGCTAGAGTCTAGGCAATCTTTAGGCCTACGCCAATAGATATTTAGAATATTAGGGACTTAGGTCACTTTTAACGCAATCTTTCTCTTGACAGAAAGACTTCAAACCCCTATTTTACAACTCACCTTACTTCTAATACGCACTCGTAGCTCAGTTGGATAGAGCAACCGATTTCTAATCGGTAGGTCAGAGGTTCGAATCCTCTCGAGTGCGCCATTTAAAAAATCATTATTTACAATCACTTCATTATCAACGTTTTATAAGTTAAAATCATAATATGGATAACTCTAATGCTAACATTCAGCCCGAACAATTAGACCTCATCGAGAGTAATTTAAAACTTTCAATCGATGAAAGAATTGATCAATTACAATCCGCTGTTAGTTTCATTGAAGAAATGAAATCCTCGGAATTGCAACAGTTCGCAGCAGGAGTTCGAAAGTCATCAAGACGGGTGCGCCATTTAAAAAATCCTTTTATTATAAATACTTCTAAGACGACCCGACAGGATGTATCGAACTTACATTAATTTCACCAAATTGTTTTTTAGAGAATCATAATCAACAGATTGGAAATCACTCGTATCAATTTTAATTAATTTATCAGTAAGACTTAATGGAGAAAGTTTATCTTTTAAACGCATTTTAAATTCTTCAAACCTTTCATTGTCAGCATGCCCTCTATGTCTTTCTCCTGAATCCCATCTCGCCTTATAGCGATCATAAAGAACTTCAGGATCAGCATCCAGGAAAATTTCAACAACATCAAAGTCATATTGATTTAACAATGCTTTTAACTTTTCACCATGGTGAGATGGATTAA
>CAMLRB010000103.1 GCA_946482295.1 uncultured Bacteriovorax sp.
GATACACTTAAACTTTTACATCGAGCAATCTTAAAAGCGCGCAAGCAAGGTCTATCGATTCTTCATTACACGCTTGAGTATGATCACGTTCATATGATGGTTGAGGCCGATGATAAGACCACATTGAGTAAAGGCATGCAAGCGTTCGGGATCACTTTTTCAAAAGGTGTAAATAGACTTAAAGTGGCCGTTGGGCGTGTTTTTAAAACGAGATATGATTACCGAAAACTTAAAACACCAACTGAGATCAAAAATACACTTAACTATATTTTGGGAAATTCGACCAAACATAAATCGGGGAATTTTGTTCATCTCTACAATTCGTTGGGAAAACTGGGTTCGTTTGAAAGGTTGTATCCGGCCTTTGAGTTTTTTTTGGATAATCTTTTTGAATGTTCACATGCTCTGAAAAAACTCGCGGACGATCTGGAGGATGTTCTTGATTGTCCGCAGAGTTTAATGGTCAAACAATTCGTTTAAAACGAAAGTTTGTACCCTTTGTCTTTTACGAAATTTATATCGAGAGTCTCGCTTTCTAATCGTTTCAATTTTTCTTTGAGTGTGCTCATGAGAGCACTCGCCGAATCTTTATAATAGCGACCTTCGCTTTCAATAAGGTATCCAATTTTTCGTGGATCAATGATCTGGCCGCTTTTTTTAGCAAGCATCATCATGATATCTAGTTCGAGTGTACTTAGTTGGAGCAATTTTTCTCCATAAACGAGAAGTCTCTGACGTGTATCGATTTCAAGATTTCCGAGAGTAAATGTTTTGCAGTTGTCTTTATTCTGCCGAAGAAAATGATTTACTTTCATCTTGAGTGAACGATAGCGAATAGGCTTTAAGAGATAGTCGTAATTTTCATTCGAGAGATTCTTAAGCATGACTTTGTCGAAGTTGCCCTCACCCAACATCATGACTGGAATGTGATTACCAACCTGGCGAAGTGTTTTGTAGAGTGATAAACCAGACTCATTCTTAAGATTGGTATCAATCATCACAAACTCAAATTTGGTTTCGATGAGAGCATTCCATGCTTTCCGGGATTCATCTACTGCGGCCACGAAGATGTTGTTAAATGTCAGAGTCTTTTCGATTATTTTTTGGGCCGCTTGATCATTGGTAACGAGGAGAATTTTCTTCATGTATTTACTCCATGGCGTTGTTGATTAAAAGCTGGGTACTAACAATGTCATAAGTGTGAAATTTGATAAACCCTGGAGAAATTCATTCCGGTAGAAAGTTTTTCGTTACTTCATTCTCATTTATTTATTTTTTCCTTATTTTGGTGAGATAGTATCCTTAACCGACTTCAATAAAAATGAGCGTTGTTCTTCAGAGGGAATAAATTGTTTTGAGATGTAAGGAGAAACTTTCTTGCGATCAAAATAGAAATTTCCGCTCTCTATTTTATTTTTAGTGAGGAGAAGCCAGATGATGGTATCGGCCCCTTCGTTACTCTTTCTCAAACGTTTTTCCATCAAGCTAAAAAATTTGGTGAGTGCCGCTTTTAACCCATCTGTTTTGACCCAGCCTGGATGCATGCTTGTCATAATCACATTATTCCAACGAGGATCTTTTGCGAGCACTTCTACCAATGTTACTTGCGCCCGTTTGACATTGGCATAGGTATCCACTTTATCATATTGAGGATTTTTATATAGTTTTTGAAGATCAAGTTTCTTCAAATACATTCCGCCAGAACTCACCCATACAATGCGTGCAGCAGGTTTTAATTTCTTTAATCTGAGGAGTTCATGAATCAGAATATAATGACCTATAAGTTGTGAGGCACATTGGAGTTCTATCCCCTCCTTATTTTCGCTATATACATCAGGCATACTTCCCGCATTTAAAACAACGTAATCGAGAGGTTCGCACACTTGCGCTACTTCTTTAACCGCGTTCCAATCAGCTAAATCGCATTTAAAAAAAAGTGAATCTGAACAATCACGCCTTCCTGTATATCGCACTTCAGCTCCGCGAGACGCGAGAAATGTCACAACCGATTGCCCTATTCCTGAAGTTCCTCCGGTTACGAGTGCTTTTTTTGAATGAAGATCAATGGTCGAAAAATCTTCATTAAAATGTTTTTTATGCCTGTAAAATCCCGATCGATCAAAAGAAAAATAAATTGTTTTATCTAAGAAGTTTTCCCAATGATGAGTGTGATAAAAAAGTTTCAGAGAAACCGGAAAAAAGACGGCCCACATAAGGGCACTCGAACCTACATAATGCATGTCTTTTCCCGTATGAAGTTCAACAGCACCTAATTTGGCAGCAGATAGATAGGCCAAACTTCCTCCTAGCGCTCCGATTATTGTGTTTACATACTTGGGAAGTTGTTCGAAGCGATTGAAAATGTCACCGTAATAAGTGAGAAAGAGAATCCAAAGTGAAAGAAAACTCCAGGAGTAGGATTCACTTTTTAAGAATAAAAAATTCATGAGTACCCCGTCATGAACAATACCACTCAAGACAAAAATTACGAGCAAACAGTTGTAATGACCCAATGAGATTTTTGGTTTGAAGAGATAATAATTAAAAAAAGCGAGGAGCAAGCTTCCAAGAAGAAACAGCTCAGATGGAGTGCTTTTTCCGTAGAAAATGACGATGAACCACAGGGCCTGAAGCACCAAAACTTTACTTAACATCAGCATAAGATCTCCTCTTACTCACATTTTATAGAGAGTGTGAACAAAGTACGCTCAGACTGAAGTTAGACAAAAACCGAGTTTTTCATTCTGCCAAAATCAAGCGATTTTTTTAGTTTTTTTTCAGTGGTTACACCATATATACGATATGACTCTCGGCCGGTCCTACTATATATTGTGGTGGTAATCATGCGTTTTAAATAAAAAAAACATGAGATCGATCTGTATTTATAGATGACAGTTAAAATTAGATGGTAAAATTTAGATTGATAGGACCGCTTCACTCAAATTTAACTCATGATAATGACAAGTCTTCCGTGCATCTGCGAAAAATGTTAAAATCAAGGTAGAGCTCGAAGAAAAGCAGACCCTAGGAATTAGCTATTTTGAATCTTACCGCTTCTTGATATCTTTTAATCATAAAGTCATTCACATTTCGAAACGTCCAAAAGCGGTACACAAAAGCGAAAGGAAACAAGAAAGATGAAAAACTTTATCACACACACAACGAGACACAGACATTCAGGAGACTCACAATGGTAAAGGATGCCAAGTCAGCAATTCTAGCGCCGAACGACGATCGTTTCGTGCTATTTCCAATTAAATATCACCAGGTTTGGGAGATGTACAAAAAACACATGGCGGTTTTTTGGACAGCAGAAGAACTCGACCTTGTACCCGATCTCAATGATTGGGAGACAAAACTTAACAAGGACGAAAAACATTTCATCTCGCACGTGCTTGCGTTTTTTGCGGCCAGCGATGGAATCGTCAATGAAAATTTGGCCATTCGTTTCATGAAAGATGTGCAAATTCCTGAAGCGCGCGCTTTCTACGGATTCCAAATCGCGATGGAAAATATCCACAGCGAAACTTACTCACTTCTTATTGATACATACATCAAAGACGCTAAGGAAAAAGACTATCTTTTCCACGCAGCTCAGAACATGCCATGTGTAGCGAAGAAAGCTCAATGGGCCATCAACTGGATTGGATCGAAAAAATCATTCGCTCACCGTCTTGTTGCTTTCGCTGCGATTGAAGGAATTTTCTTCTCTGGTTCATTTTGTTCAATCTACTGGTTGAAAAAACGTGGATTGATGGCAGGTCTTTGTACTTCAAACGAATTCATTTCACGCGACGAAGGGCTTCACTGCCAGTTCGCGGTTTTAATGCACTCAATGCTAGATATTGAAGAGCAAATTTCTGCTGAAGAAATTACAGCGATCATCACAGAGGCCGTAGAGATCGAAAAAGAATTTATTCTTGAAGCTCTTCCTGTTTCGCTCATCGGAATGAACAAAGAAAGCATGGGGCAATACATCGAGTTCGTTGCTGATCACTGGCTACAGCAATTAGGAGCGAAGGCCTTCTACAAAACTAAAAACCCATTTGAATGGATGGAACTTATTTCACTTGAAGGAAAAACAAACTTCTTCGAAAAAAGAGTTTCTGAATATCAAAGACCAGGGGTTCTTGGAGAGAAGAATTCACACACATTCACACTAGACGCGGAGTTTTAAGATGTACGTAATCACAAGAAGTGGCGAGAGAGAGCCGATTAAATTCGACAAAATCACGGAAAGAATCGAACAACTTTGTTTCGATCTTGACAGATCATTCATCGATCCAATGAAAATTGCTAAAAAAGTAATCGAAGGGATTTACGATGGGATCACAACGAAAGAACTAGACCAACTAGCAGCTGAAACAGCAGCTTATCTTTCAACTCAACACCCACAATACGCGACTTTGGCGGGTCGTATTGCCGTGTCGAACCTCCACAAAGAAACGCGTGGATGTTTTTCTGAAAACATTAAACAAATGTATCACTTCGTAAATCCAGTTACTGGGGAAGCTTCTCCTCTTGTATCAACTGAACTTTATGAAGCTGTTATGGCAAACGCAGAACTTCTCGACAAATCTGTTGTTGATAAGCGCGACTATAACTACGACTACTTTGGATACAAAACTCTTGAGAAGTCTTACCTTCTTAAAATGAACAACAAAATCGTTGAGCGTCCAGGCCAAATGCTAATGCGCGTGTCGCTTGGTATCCATACAAACGATATCGAGTCAGCGATCAAGACATATAACCTCATGAGCGAAAAGTATTTCACTCACGCTTCACCTACTCTTTTTAACTCCGGAACAAACAAAGCTCAGCTTTCTTCATGTTTCTTGTTAACGATGAAAGATGATTCGATCGATGGTATTTACGAAACATTGAAACAAACGGCCCTAATTTCTCAATCTGCAGGAGGAATTGGTCTTTCTATTCACAACATTCGTGCAAAAGGCTCTTTCATCAAGGGAACTAACGGGACTTCGAACGGAATCGTTCCAATGCTTAAAGTTTTCAACGATACAGCTCGCTACGTAGATCAAGGTGGAGGAAAGCGTAAAGGTGCTTTCGCCGTCTACTTGGAACCATGGCATGCAGACGTTTTTGACTTCCTTGAAATGAAGAAAAACACAGGAAAAGAAGAGCAACGTGCACGGGATCTTTTCTACGCTCTTTGGATCCCGGATCTATTCATGAAGCGTGTTGAAGAAGATGGAATGTGGTCACTTTTCTGTCCACACGAAGCTCCAGGACTCGCTGATTGCTCAGGAAAAAAATTCGAAGATCTTTATAAGTCATATGAAGAAAAAGGACTCGCAAAACGCGTTGTTCGTGCGCAAGACTTATGGTTTGCCGTTCTTGAATCACAAATTGAAACTGGTTCTCCTTATATGCTCTACAAAGATGCAGCTAACGAGAAATCAAATCAGAAAAACTTGGGAACAATCAAGTCTTCTAATCTGTGTACAGAAATTCTTGAATATACAGCTCCGGATGAAGTTGCTGTTTGTAACCTTGCTTCAGTGGCGCTTAACCGTTTCGTAGTAGACGGAAAGTATGATCACAAGAAATTGTATGATGTTGTTTATCAAATGACGGTTAACTTAAACCGCATTATCGATATCAACTTCTACCCTGTACAAGAAGCTAAGAACTCGAACATGAGACACCGTCCAATCGGTCTTGGTGTTCAAGGTCTCGCTGACGCATTCTTTGAAATGAGAATTCCTTTCGAATCTAAGCAAGCTCTTAAATTAAACAATGATATTTTCGAAACGATCTACTTTGCAGCGATGACAGCTTCAAAAGATCTTGCGAAAAAACACGGACCTTATGAAACATATAAAGGCTCACCAGTATCAGAAGGGATTTTCCAATTTGATATGTGGGGTGTAACTCCAGATTCTGGAAACTGGGATTGGAAAGCACTTAAAGCTGAGGTTGCCCAACACGGAGTGAGAAACTCACTTCTTGTTGCTCCAATGCCAACAGCTTCAACGTCACAAATCCTCGGAAACAACGAGTGTTTTGAACCAATCACTTCGAACATCTACGTTCGTCGCGTTCTCTCTGGTGAGTTTGCTGTTGTTAACAGATACCTTGTTAACGACCTCATCAAGCTCAACCTATGGAACGATAAAATGAGAAATGAAATCATTGCCAACAATGGTTCAGTTCAAAATATCAACTCTATTCCAGATGAAGTGAAAGCTCTCTACAAAACAATTTGGGAAATCAAGCAAAAATCTGTCATCGATATGTCAGCTGGCCGTGGCCCTTACATCGATCAAGGTCAATCGCTTAACGTTTTCATGGAAGACCCTAACTTCGGTAAACTTTCTTCAATGCACTTCTACGCTTGGAAAGCTGGTCTAAAAACAGGTATGTACTACCTAAGAACAAGAGCTGCGGTCAACGCTGTTCAGTTCACAGTTAAGACAGAAGCTCCAGCTATTACGAAGACAAAAGAAGAAGAAATGGCAGCAATGGTTTGTTCAATCGACAATCCAGAAGACTGCGTGATGTGTGGATCTTAGTACGAAAATTTCTGAACGAATTTTTAATATCAGGCCTGCTTTTTAGCAGGCCTTTTTATTTTAATTAGTGATCAAGAAGCTGAACGAGTCGCGGATAATCTTCATCATCATCATGTTCCCAAATTGGTGCATCGACTGGAATTGGTGCATCTGACATTTGGGCCACAAAGTAATTAATCAAACGATCATAACCGCGATTATTAGCAGATACAGCTTGATCTCGATAAACAATATTAAATCCATTCGCATTACATGCTTCATATCCGATAGGTCCGTAGAAATCGCCAGGTGAGCAATAATTATCAATATCTTTAAGTGCCAATGCATTTAATTCGGCCGGATCTGCTGCTATCGTATACGATCTGATGAATTCTATTTGGGTATTTGTGGGCCACACTGGAGTGAAGTTAAAACTATCTATGGATGCCATCGTAATGGGATAGAGAATTTCTAAATCATTTCCATTACCCCAAGTTCTTCCCATTAAATTTGGATTCAGAGCTGTAAAAGAAGGATTGGCCCAGTTAGCAGCACCGCTATCAGAGATGTTAACAGTAGTACCACTAAAAGTGTTACTGCTAGACTGCCCCATTTTTGAACCAATTCGATTCTCTAGCCAATATGATAAATTCACTCCTGAAACATTTTGATTGTAACCAATCAAAGGGTGAAAAGTTTGAGCAGCAGTTGCGACCGTTGAAGAATTTTCAAAAAGAACTTTACCAACGGCAATAGATTTACTGAGTGTACCAGTTGCACCATTTTCGCCAATGAGACCGCCAACACTCTTTATACTTTTCACAGAAATGCGAGCAGATGAATCTGTATACACATTTGAGACTGCACCGTGGTTTGCTCCAACGATACCACCCGCAGCGAGAAGTCCCCCACCGTTTGTCGTCGCATAGTCCATTCTCATTTCACCACTATATTGTGCTTGATCAATCGTTCCGTGATTTAAACCTGCAACCCCACCGAAGCCCATAGATGAAGATGGAGTTGACTGTTGTAATATTCTTGTTCTGACAGAAGCTCTCTTCACAACACCAGTTGAATTATTTGTACCTACGACTCCTCCAGCATAAACGTAACCTTTTACTGAACCTTCATTCACGTTTACAAGATTTACATTTCCAAAGTTAATTCCAACAATCGTACCAACATCAGAATGGCCTTCTAATTGGTTTCCATAAGCTTCAATATGTTCAATTGTTCCAGTGTTTCGAGCGACTAAAAGACCTGATGTAATATCTTCAAAATTTGTAGCAAGATAGTTTCTATTCAAATTTACATTTTTAATAGTTCCACTATTTGCTCTGAAAATACCTAGATCTTCTGCGCCATCACCGGCACCTAATGACATTTCTAATCCGTAAAGGATTTGGTTGTTACCATCGAGAGTGCCTGCAAAGCTTGATATAAAATCGTTTTTAGAGGTCCATGTCTTCAAATTAATATCTTCAGCTAGACGATAAAACTTTCCTGCTGATGAATCATCCAAATCACTCAACTGGCCAGCATTACAAACCACTAGTGGATTTAGCGCATTCGCGCCACGACCAAGTGTAGTGAACTGGACACTTAAAGAAATTTGATTAGAAGCGAGAGAACATGGTCTTTGTTCAAATGCTAACCTAGGTAACGAACCGGACATGTAAACCCACGGAGCTCCTACTCCAGTAGAAAAAGAAACAGTTGCAGAATTACCATCTCTTAATGCACTTGGTGTCACCGATGAACATGCACCAAATAAAGAATGCGATGTATGACAGTAACTGGTTGTGGCCGCACCATCTGCCTTAATACCATTTATCTGTGGCCCACCAATACCATCATGGATAATTGTCCCATCAAAATAAACATCACTCAAAAAGCCGCTGTCGCCTTTACCTACTATCCCACCAACATAGGGAATAGAATCTGTGGCCTTAGAAAAAATATTCATTGTAGAGTAACTTTTAGTAATTTCTGCGTTTGAATAACCCGCAATGCCTCCAATATAGATCGAAGAAGAGTTCAAAACACCTTCTGATACGGCCTGCTCGATTTTAGCAGTAACTGATGTGAATCCCGCAATCCCACCAATTTTATCCCCATCCGAGTGATGATCAATTTCTCCGCGGAATGACACTTGAAATACCTTGCCATCTAAATTTCCGACAATTCCACCAACATGGGTATTGCCACGAACTTCAGCATCTTTAACAAAAACATTGTTTACTTCAGAAAGTGGAGCTCCCGCTCCTAAATGACCAACGATTGCTCCAACATCAGAACCAGTTGAACTACCTTCTACATCCACGTTCGTCACTTTAACATTCTGTATGCGCGCTCCACCTGGAGCGACTTCACCAACAATCCCACCGACCTGGTTTAGACCTTCAACTTCAAGATTGATAACATTTAAATTACGAATCACACCAGTTGTATGGAGTTTAGTAAAAAGACCAACGTTATATACTGTTTTTGCTTGGACACGTGCATTTTTTAAAGTTTTATTGTTACCAATAAAAACACCTTCAAAACCATTTCAGGAAGTAAAATGAATATTGCAACTACCATCAAAAAGCTGACCTATAGGATTAAAGTTGTGATGATCATCTGAAACTTTTGAAGGAGATGTTGTGGCACAAACTGGTTTAGCATAGGGACCAAAGTCAGCTTTATTCATATCCAAATCATTCATGAGTTTGAAGTGTGCCGTACGAAAACTAGTGGCAGATCCGACTTCTCCAATTTGATTAATCTGCCATTCAGTACAAATTTTAAAAGGTCTTTCGGGCGATCCATTACCGCCAGCAAATGGATGATTCCCAATAACAGCTGACACATTTAAATAACGATTACAAAGAGTAAATTTCGGAATAGCAATCATATGTTTAATGGCAAGAGGTGACGTTGCTAAAGGTGCTCCACACAATGCGGCCGAAGGAATAAATTGTGCTGTTACAGAAGGGATTGAACACAAAGTTGACATTGATCCAATATAAGACTGGCACAACATTTTTTTATCGTAATCTGTTGACCCTAATGCGACACTTGGAATTGAGTTATTACATGATTGAGTTGAAGTGAGCATTTTTGTATTAGGGCCATCAGCTTGAGACGCCAAACCACCAGAAAAGAAAACTGTGTGCACACCTTTTGAATCATTCGAATTACAACTTGATGATCCTAAAAACATTTCAACAGAACCGACAAACGGAGTGTTTCCATTTCCTGTTGGAAAGTTCAATGGTAGGCCTTGATTAAAGAGACCGAAAGTGCCAGTACTTGAAGTCACACAAGAACTGTAAAGCGCATCAAGACCAAATAGAAATGGTGTACCTGGTCCACGTTTATAGTTTTGAAATTTAAAGCGGTAAGACATGGCAGAACCTTGATTGTCGACACCACAATACCAAGGTGTAGTTGCATTTATTTCGTCGCACTCTTCAAGATAAATTTTTGAAAAACGATTATTTGTTCCATCGAAATAGTGACGGCCGCCGGAAAATTCTGGGTCTGTACAATTAGCATTTGTTAAATTGAAATTAACAACGACATCTGCCCCTGTTAACTTTGCAACTGATTTTGCACAATGAACTTTATCGTTCATCATATTTCCAGTTGTGGCCGTATCCCACATGAGCGCATAAAAAGTCCAATCACCGTTGGGTATGTCAAGATTTTCTTCTGTTCCAACTATTGATTTACCAAACATTTCACCAGTTGTGGATCGACCAAACAACATGGCCCCACCTGTACCAACTCCATTAGCGAGATTAACGATTCCCGATAATGAGAGCTTTAGTTTTGCAGATGTTTTACCAGGTGATTTGGAACAAGCACTAAAAAAGATAGAAACTAAAATTGGAAATAAAATATATAATGTTTTTTTCATATTGATAGACCCATCTCGTTCAAAGACTATTCTAATGGCCTATCGGTTTTTTAAGTGGTTTTCTAAAAAAATTAACACTCTTCGAAGCTCAAGAATTAATGATTTTTACAAAACCGCCTCAAAAAAATGTCAATTTTTAGTGATCAAGCAGTTGAACGAGTTTAGGGTGATCATCATCATCACTTAATTCCCAAATTGGGGAATTTGCTGGAAATGGTTGTTCGTTTAAATCAGCTAAATAATAATTTATTAATCGCTCGAAACCTTTATTGTTTGCTGAAGATGCCTGATCAAGATAAACGATATCAAAACCACTTGAGCACGTCTCATATCCTATTGTCCCTGTGAATGCTGGGCAGAAAGATGAGAGTGTCTTTAATTGAGTTACAGACTTTTCACCACTGGTATAACTTAAGACATAACTACGATAAAAATTTAACATCGTTCCATTTACATAAGGAGCAATTGAAATATCGAAGTTATTGTCAGCAGTGAAAGTGATTGGAATAAATCCGGATAAATCATGGCCATAATTAGATGTTTGCTCCATTAAATCTGCTCGTTCATTCGATGCTGTCACGTCATCTGCCCAGGTAGGTATCCCTGTAATCTCAACTCTATTAGGACCCGTGTAAAATGTTGTTGTAGCAACAGCAGTAGCTAGCTCCGTTGCAGCAGTGTTTGCGAGCCAATACGAATTTGTATATGTCCCAAGATTATCACCAATTAAACTGTGAAATAATTCGCCATAAGTAAAAGCACCTATATAAATAACTTTAGCGAGTGAAAATGAGTTTGTAACATTTCCTCCCGATAAATTGCGTCCAATTAAACCTCCAATCACATTCGTATCTTTAACGATTAGTTTTGAATCTCCTTCGGTATAGACGTTCGAGATTGGGCCGGCATTAATACCTGCGATACCTCCGGCCCTCACTTCAGCGGCCAAAGAACTTGTAAATTTAATACTTCCACCAAAACGAGCTTGATCAATAGTTCCGTAATTTTGTCCAACAACGCCGCCGAAATCACTATAACCACCAGACCACTCTTTTAAATGAGTCGAAGAGGAGACTCTCTTTAATGTTGCATTTATTCCGTTGTAAGCGACAACTCCACCAACTGTGGCATTACCTTGAACGTATCCTTCTTGAACATCAACCCGATCTATATTTCCAGGAGCACTGTTAATACCAACAAGGCCACTAATCTTATTTGAACCATAAATCGTATTTCCGTATCCCTCAATATTGGTGATGACCCCAGTGTTTAAACCAGCAAGAATACCAGCTGAATTACCGCCGCTTGAAACATGAATATGATTATTGTGAAGTTTTAAATTTTTAATGGTTCCAGAATTAGTATTTATCAATCCCCAATTTCCTGATGATCCAGAAGTCACATTTCCATAAGCATTATAAAGAATGTGCCCGTTGCCATCGAGATTTCCTGCAAAGGATGGAATCAACCAGCTTGAGTTAATCCAAGGTGAAAGATTAATATCACTCGCGAGTTTAAAGAATAATCCAGAACCATTGATGTCCCGAAGTTGACTTTCATTACAAATGATAATCGGGTTAAGTGAACTTACTCCTCTACTATCATCTTGGGTTGAAATCGCAGCTTGATTCAATGCCTCAAGTGCACATGGGTGATTTTCCCATATTAAGCGAGGTATTGATCCTGCTGTCCGCACCCATTTTCCTGAATCAAGAGTTATCGAACTTGCAGCATTGTTTCTTAGCTGATCATAAGTTGTTTGCGTGCAATCAGTAGCATTGTTATGTGAAGTATAACAATTAGAAGCAGCTGTTCCTGCAGCTATAACAGCATCATAAAGTAAACCAGCTCCATTGTATTTTACAGTACCATCAAAAATAACTGTACCTATTATACCTGGGCCATCTCTAAATCCAACAGCACCACCAGCATAAATTG
>CAMLRB010000104.1 GCA_946482295.1 uncultured Bacteriovorax sp.
ACTTTCAGTCAGTTCTGTGTACTTCCCTACAATCCCGATTTTTACTTCTCTTAGGGGGTGAGTAAAATTGTGAACAACTTTTTCAAGATCTGCAATTTTTGGTTCTGGAACCCAGATTCCCAATAATTCACTGATTCTTTCATCAAGACCTTGCTTGTGAAATTCCAGCGGAACTTTGTAGATAGTATCCATGTCGATACTTTGGAAAACATTTTTTCTACTGACGTTACAAAAACGTGAAATTTTATCCAATGTATCTTCATCTACAGCGCGATCAGAACGACAGATGATGACCTGAGGAGAAAGTCCTTGCGACATAAGTTCTTTCACCGAGTGCTGAGCTGGTTTTGATTTTAGCTCTCCTGCAGCTGCGATGTACGGAAGTAAAACGAGATGGATGAAAAGAACATTGGCCGCTCCTTCATCATGAGCGAGCTGTCTGATTGATTCAATAAACGGCAACGATTCAATATCTCCGACAGTTCCTCCAATTTCTCCAATGAGTAGATCGGCATTGTCAGCAGCAATATGAATTCGGCGTTTAATTTCATTTGTAATGTGAGGGACAACTTGAACCGTTTTTCCTAAGTATGTACCCGCGCGTTCATTCTCAATAACTTTGAGATAAACCTGCCCAGTCGTAAAATTACTTTCACGTTTTAAAGTAAGGGACGTAAATCTTTCGTAGTGACCTAAATCGAGATCAGTCTCCGCTCCATCATCAGTGACGAAAACTTCTCCGTGCTGAGTGGGACTCATCGTTCCCGGATCGACGTTGATGTACGGGTCCATTTTGAGCATGGCCACTTTTATCCCACGACGTTCAAGTAGGCTGGCGATACTTGCGGCCGCTAAACCTTTACCGAGTGAGCTTGCAACTCCTCCTGTAATAAAAATAAATTTTTTCGGTTTTTTATTGTCTGCCATGAAGGACCTCTTCTACTTTTTTGATATCTTCTGGATGATCAACACCCATGATTAAACTAGTTGTGGGATAGGCACCGATGGACAATCCAATTTCCAAAGCGCGAAGTTGTTCGAGTTTTTCTAAATACTCGAGCCTACTTTCAGCGGCCCCAGCGAATTTCGAGAGTCCTTCAGGACGATAAGAGTAAACACCAATGTGCAGGAACCAATAATCCTGATCACTCACTTTCGTTTCACGCTTATACGGGATAGGAGAACGAGAGAAATAAAAGGCTCGTCCCGTTTCTTCACTCATCGCTACTTTTACTTTGTTCGGATCATTGAAAACGGCATCGAATGAAAGTTGTTTTTTCACTAAAGTCGTGATGTCGAAGTCTTTTGTTAAATGAAATTGAGCAAGCCCTACGAGATCTGTGGCCTTCAAGAGAGGCTCGTCTCCCTGAACATTGATCACAAGATCGAACTTTTTAGTTTTAAAAAAGCGGTTGTAAGCAAGTTCAATGCGAAGAGTGCCGGAGATGACATCATCATCAACACGGACAACGTTGGAAGAAAAAGTTTTTACATGATCTTCAATTTTTTGATCGTCAGTAACGACGAAGGATTCAAATTCTATGTCAGAATGTGAAGCTTCCAAACAATTGAGCAAAACTCTTTGGATCATGGATTGCCCCGCTATCATCGCTAGCGGTTTTCCCGGAAATCGGCTTGAGGCAAAGCGGGCCGGAATTAAAATGAGAACGCGTTTTTTGCTCACTTTAAAGGTCTCCAAAAAGGTCTATAATAAACCTTGTTATTATAGAGGAGTTAGCAGGGAATGGCCCTTAGATTTTCAAAGAGATTTATGTCGACATTCTTGATACTTTTACTCGGAATCTCCATGGTTTCAGGACAAGATTATAAGCGCACAGTCATAAATGATCCAAGTATCAGTCGTCGATGTGAGATTCTGACAGAAACTCGCCAGGAAAAAATCGCTCACAAGCAGAGAATTCTTGCTCTCATTGAGAGAAATCGCCATTTACAGTCTATTACCCCGGAAAACAAAGTTACGGTTAAGCGAAAACTAGAGACGAATCTCGGTCATCTTCAACACGAGCTCGAACTCACCCAAACACAAATCCAATATCACGAAGAAAATATCGTCCGCAAAGGATGCCCGGGCATTAGTCTATAAAACTCTTTTCATAGCCAAACAGATTTTCTATCCTAATCTTATTACTCGACTAAAAACTTTTCACAAAGAATTAATATGAAAAAACATATTCTCTTTTTCTGTTTGATTGCTGTTGTCTTACACAATGGAAAACTATTGGCCCAATCAGAAGATGCTGAACTTCCTCTTGAAGAAAGTCCCACTACTGAAATGACGGATGGCCCGCAAACTCTTCCGCCGGCATCAGAAGAAACATCGGCTCCCGAGCAAACACCTACCACTGAAGTGATTCGAACAACTGAAGAACCATTACAGGATGCGGAGATCAGTGAACCATTGGATCCAGTTAAACCTGAAGATTCTCCCCTACAGAAAAAAACAGGTGTTATCAGTGAAGAAGAATTATTAAAACCTAAAACAAAAAAAGCAGAAAAAGTTAAGGCCGCTAAAGTTTCTGAATCTGAAATGTATGTTCAGGAAGCCAGTAAATATAAATTGAATGATACTTTTAAGAATCTTCAGTTGAATGATGTCATCGAACAGGGTCTGCGCCTAAATTATGATCAGAAACTAAGAGAGAAGCAGCAAGAAGTGACCGCCATCGCCTATGAAGGCGCGAAGACTGCATTCTGGCTTCCTCAACTGCAAGTGTCGCTTCAAACTGATGATCAAAAAGTGGGAACTATCCGCGCCAGCGAACGACGTCCAACGACTCCCAATTCTGCTCATCCATCGGGAACACTAGGTCTTTCATTTGGTGATTATACCGTTTTTAATTGGGGTAAAGATTATGCTCTTTATCTCAATACAAAATCGACGTTTGAAAGATCAAAACAAATTCTTAGCGAATCTTCGCGAGAATTAAAACTTGAACTCATCGGAAATTATTTTTCATTAATGGCCTTCAAGTCGATTGAAAAAATTCGTCAAGATCAACTTCGCCAGGCCTCTTTTGTCTACCGTTTAAGTAAAGAAAAAATTACTGTCGGCAAAACTACCAAGCAAGATTACTATCAAGCTCGAAGTGAATACTTAAAGGCCCAAAACGATTATCATGATGCCAAAATCGCATCAGATGAAGCAGATGAGAACATGGCCTTTACTATTGCTGATCCTGTCGGAACTAAATACGTTCTCAATGAAACGCTCGAATACAAGAGACTTAAACTCACTGTTGATGAAGCTCTGCAATTTGCAGAAAAGCAAAACCCTACCCTACTCACAAATAAAGTCCTCATTGCAAACGCAGAACGTTCTTACGATGTGGCCTTAAAAGAAAATATGCCTCTACCTCGTTTTTCCGTTAATCTTGGAGCCTACAACAAGAGATTTGGGGCCGGAGTCAATACAACTCGCTATGAAACATATGCTGGCAGTGGAAATATTGAGCTCGTTGCAACTGTCAATGCAACGTGGGATCTCATTGGAGAAAATGGTTTTCTTAATTCTAATAAATTGGCCACTAGTCGACTTAACAGAGAAATTGCATTCAAACAGTTTGAAAAAAATACGCATTTCACCCAATCTTTTGTCAGACAAACTTATAAAACAATTCTCTCGCTTCAAAACCAGCTCGTTATTTTAGAAGCTCGTATGCCGAGTTTGCAAAAAACATTTGATACAGTTTTGGAAAATTATCTGGCTGCCCGTGCAAAATTTTATGATTTCTCACTGGCCCTTCAAGATTTAACAGAAACGAAAATTTATTATGAGCAAGTAAAACTTCTTCATGTAAAAGAAAAGTTAAACCTCGCGCGTGCCATGGGAGTTGAAGATTTCCCAGGTGAAAACTTTGAACACCTCGCCACACGAGTGAAAGGAAAATAAAATGAAAAAACTAGTACTTGCTCTCATTTTTATTCAAGGGACTGCACTCGCTTCAGATATTGTGAAAGTTCGTAGTGAATCAACATTTGAACCTACTCACTCAAATCGTTTTTCATTTATGCTTGGTCTCAATCCCAATTTAACAAAAACATCTGACGTAACCAACTTCTCGTTAGCTTATGCCACTAAACGTGAAGACTTTTGGTGGGATGCTAATGTCTCCATGACAAATGGTCTTTTCAGAGAACTCTCGGCGAACAATGCAACCGCAACTGGGGCCACAAATCTTCAGCTTGAGGAACAGAAAAACTCCTTACTCACTTTAGGTTTAGGGGTTTCTCGCGAGTCAAATTATTCTCAGACACTTATGCCCTACTTCAGCAATCTTTATGAAGTTATGACGGCCGATCTCACGTACAACGTTTATAAAGAAGATTTCTCAGGCAAATCGTTTACGGGTCCCGGATTACTCGCAAAGTTTTCTCTTTATAAAAAATTTAGCGACTATTTTAGTGCCGGTGGGCATTTCAATTACAATTTGGCCGTAGTAAAAAGAGCTGAGAATTTTGATGGCGAAACAAGTTCGGCCAGATCACTCACAATCGGTTTTGTCACGGTTGGTTTCGACCTCAGCTTTTATCTCTAATCTCATTTTTTAGGAGCAGTATGATTCCTCGTTATGAAGCAAAGGCCATCACCCCTATCTGGAGTGATGAAAATAAATTCAAAACATTTTTAACGATTGAACTGGAATGCTTACGTGCTCTTGAAGAAAAAAAGATGGTTCCTGCGGGAATAGCAGATACTATAGCGAAGACAGCGAAGATCAACACTGCTCGAATTGATGAAATAGAACTAACAACTCGTCATGATGTCATCGCTTTTTGTACATCAATTACTGAACAGCTTCCAACTGAAATTGGAAAATATTTTCATTATGGTGTTACTTCTTCAGACATTATCGACAGCGCCCTTACACTTCAAATTAAAGCTTCACTAGACGTTGTTCTTAAATCATTCGATCAATTTTTAGAGGCACTTAAAAATCGTGCTGTTGAAACAAAAATGCTCATGACACTGGGTCGCTCTCACGGCATGTATGCAGAGCCCATGAGTTTTGGCCAAAAACTCTTAGGTCATTACGCTGAATTCAAGCGTAGAAGACAGGATTTGCAGGATTTTTATAATACAGAATTAACCATTCAACTATCAGGTGCAGTGGGTAACTACACAATCCTCACTCCAGATATTGAAGAAAGTGTCGCTCGCAAACTCAATGTGAAAGTTGAAGATGTTTCGACGCAAATTATTCCGCGCGATCGCCTCGCAAAACTTATCGCCATAACCTCTTTACTCGCAAACGCGATCGAAAGACTGGCCGTTGAAATTCGCCATCTTCATCATTCAGATGTTCGTGAAGTTGCAGAAGGATTCCGTCCAGGGCAAAAAGGCTCGAGCACGATGCCCCATAAAAAAAATCCAATTGCTTCAGAAAACCTTACTGGTCTTTCTCGTTTCCTCAGATCACATCTGACATTGGCCCTGGAAAACTCAATTCTCTGGCATGAAAGAGATATCTCACACTCGAGTGCAGAAAGGCTTTATCTGCCTGATCATTTCGGCATTCTGACTTATGCTCTCGATCGTTTTACAACAACTTTGAATCTCCTCGACATAGATCGTGAAGTTGTTGAAGGAAAAGTTCTCAATAACACTCACTATCTTTCCAGTTTTTATCTCCACCATCTTATCAATGTGTGTTCAGACACCACTCGTGAAGATCTCTATGCTATTGTTCAGGCCGCTTCATTTGATAAAGAGGCAAAAACAAGTCCTAGTAAATTTAGAGATGTCATTCTTAATGAACTTAAGACGCGCAAGTTGAATGTGAGCTTGCCTGAGGTAAACGCTGAAGGATTAAGAAATATTTATCTTAAATCTGTGGATCATATTTTTAAGCGCGTTCTTTAATTAAATAAGATCAGGACGTTCTTTTTGCAGCTGCTCAACTACCTTCTTGATTTCTTGTGCGTCTTTAAGAGGAGCGACAAGAACCACGTTATCATTGACGACAACAACGTGTTTATCCATGTTAATAAGCGAGACAAATTTACCTGGAGCAAAAACAACATTGTCTGCAGAGTTTAAGAAGTGTGTTCCTTCACTTTTTACGACGGTATTACCATGAGTTTCGCTAAGAACTGATGCAAGAGCATCCCAAGAGCCCAAGTCATTCCAGTCGAAATTCGCCGGCATCACAGCGATGTTTTCCGATTTTTCCATGACTGCGTAATCAATAGAATCACTCGGCAGTTTCATGTAAACATTTTTAAGGGCACGCGGATTTTCGGCCGTTTTTCTGAGGGCCTCGAAGTGTTCAAACATTTCCGGCGAATGTTCAGCAAACTCTTGCATAAAAACTTTTACTGGAGCAACAAACATCCCGGCGTTCCAAAGATACTGCCCACTTTTAACATAAGCGGCTGCCAATTCGAAATGAGGTTTTTCTTTGAAGCGATTAACTTGAAAAGCTTCCTCTTCAATCAAATCACCTTTTAAAATATAGCCAAAACCTGTATGCGGAAAATGGGGAGTAATTCCAATCGTCACAATCTGCTGGTGTTGATGAGAAAAATCAGCGGCCTTTTGAATAGTTTGATGAAAACCTTTTTTATTCAAAATGACGTGATCAGAAGGCACGATGGCCACAACGTCATCCATCCCTACGCCTTTTTCAAGCAAGTTCGCGAGTGACATGAGAATACATGGCGCCGTATTTCTTCCTGTCGGCTCAAAAATCATTCCGCGAGAATTAATTTTTCCGCGAGTCGATTTACGACAGAGATCTTCTTGTTCCAAAACAGTAACAACAAAACGATTTTCAGTTGGAACAAATTCTTCAAAGCGATCAATCGTTTCTTGAAGTAGCGTTTTTTCACTGATGAGATTGAGATATTGTTTCGGCCGTTTTGATGTTGATTCTGGCCAAAAACGCGTCCCTTTTCCACCGGCCATAATGAGCGCGAAAAGATTAAAAGCTTTCGCTGATGATTTCATCTTCGATTGTTTTTTAATGGGAGCTTTTGAGAGACGTTTAGTTGCTTTTTTCATAATTAAGGCATCTTGATGATCGTATAATCTTGACCCAAGAAAAGTGATTTTTCACGAGTCACGTAGGCCTTCGACTCTTCAATTGTATTGAAAGCGCCTAAGCTCACTCTATACCAAGTTCCCTTACCTTTAATTTCGATTTGATTAATGATAGGATTGTATCCGCGTGCTTTGAAACCTTCTGCGAAATCTTCGGCTTCTTTCAGCGTTCTATGACTTCCTAATTGAATCGTAAACTTTCCACTTAACTCATCCTTTGCAGCACCATGAGCTGGTGCTTCAGAAGACATGTTGGGTTTTGTCGCATCTGTTCCGAATTCAGCACTGATTTTTTCTTGAAGCTTATTTTCGATTTCTGAACTATCAACTGTGCTTGCTTCAGGATTGGCTTTAATTTCCTGTAGGGCCTCTTCTTTGTTAGAAAGTAGTTCCACAACTTTCTTTTGATCTTCTGGTGTAACTCCTGCCATCTCAAGCGAGTAATTTCTCCCGATTTTAACTCCAAGAACGAATGATGTAATAGCGATCAAAATCATAAAAATGAAAATGAGGGCCACTTCTTTTTTGGCAAAGACATATAGTTTAGTTTTAGCGTCCATGGACTAATTTTAATGGGTATCGCTTCTTCACGCAATCACCTTTTTTTGCCTTCGGTTCAAAGTCTGAACTGATCCCGAGGTAAAAGACTCCATTTTTCGCCCCTCTAACTCCAGCACTGTTGGCAAGCGCCCTGCAAAAGTGCCCCTACAAAGGAGGTCCAGCAATGAAAATGAAACAATTTCTCAAGAATCAAAAAGGCCAAGGGGTCATGGAGTACGTCATCGTTTGTAGTTTGGTAGGGGTTATCTGTCTGACAGCAGTCAAAGGTTTCGGAAAAGTTATCCAGGAACGAGTGGAGGATATGAAAGAGCAAATCTCAGAGCATATCGAAAACAAGTGATGATTCTCAATTACGTCCTCTGCACCAGCATTCTCATAGTGTCGGCCACTCAAATGGCCGACCTTTTTCTAAAGGCCGATAAAACGCTCAACCAAACTAAAAAAGATTTCATCGAGAAGACTCGCGAAACTCACATCAGAGGTAGTCTTTCCCTTATGGGTGCCATTTTCACTGTCATGTTTTCGGCCCTCCTACTCTTTTTTGTTACCAAATTCAAAATTGAGCTCACAGAAGCTCGCTACCGCAAAACAAGCTATTTATGCATGAACGAGCTCAATATCAAAACAGAAAATTATATTTTCGATATGACCGCTTTCAACTGGCTTCTACGAACGGCCTATGCGGCCACGATGACCGCCAATCCCACCAGTCTCGCGGCCTTTAAAGCATTAACAATCGCTCGAAATGCTCGCCATGGTCATTATCTTTCAGAGCTTCTCAAGACTAAATTTTGCACGGTGGAGATGGCCCAGGGATATCTCCGAAACCTTCCTTATAAAACCAAAAAAATGGTCATACTCGAAACCAATATTGATCAAACGACATTCGTGAGGGAAAAACAATGGACTATCAAACTCTTCAAACTTCCCTCTGGCATACGCTTAAAAAATGCCTTTTCACTACACACTACATTTCATTTGCAAGGATCGTTCGAACCAAATCTCAAAGTGGAAACAGAAGAAAAAACCAACAGGGTTTTTTCGAAATTGAAATGGCGGTCTGGATCTCATTCATTCTTTTGATTCTTGGTGGCTTTATTCATATCTATAAAGACTTTCAAAAAGAACATATTAATCTCTCGAAGGAGTTTACGCATGAATGGGATCAGCTCGAATCTAAAAGAAGAACTAAAAAAAAGCAGTCAGAACAAAAATCGCGAGAAAATAAAATTCCTCGTAGCACTTCTGATTAGCAATGCGCTGGTCGCGATGTTGTGCCTACCTTCAAACGAAACTAAAATCATGATTCAGAAAAAAAGAGAACTTCACGCTGGCCATCAGCTCCTTGAACTCACTCTCAATCCCCTTCTGGCAATAGAAGACTCAAAACGCCCACTAGCAGTAACACTTCTCTCTGCTGATAAAAAAACATTGGTACAGAAGGCCTGGCTCCATGAAGAGGTCCTGACAAAAGATCATTCTCTTTCGCCTAAAAGACGATTCAAAATTGAAATACCAGAGAGTGAATTGTTAAAACTCTCCCCTTTCGAAGATGCTCTCGTGATAGCTGTTCCTCATATTCAAAAAGTTGTTATGGCCAAAAAAATGGCGAGGAGATCTCAATATGAAATTAATCTTTAGCTCCGTTCTTTTTATTCTTATAGCGAATGATCTTCTCGCTAGAGACATCATCCTTGTTGAAAATCTAGCGACAAAAGAAGAAGGTCAGATGCTTCTTAAAATTTTAGAGATGAAATTTAAAATTCCCCATTCCATGCTGACATTCAAAGACACTCAAAAGTGCTCTTTAAAAACAGAAGCGATCATGCATCTGTGTTTGCAACAAAATGGCGAGTTGGATGTTTTGAAAGTGAATCGATATGTCGTGAATAATTCTTTGAGTTCTTTTTTTGAAGATGATCTTGCGATCATTGAGCAGCTTGAAAAGAAAGATCAGAAAAATGAAGGAGCAAAACTATGACGCTAGTAAAGGTCGGAACAAAACTTTGCCGCTACGAAAGTAGCGGCAAAACGAGAACTTACTTAGAAGCCGCTGCCGCGTGGATAGCGAACTTTGGAGTCGTTCCTTTATTTCTGTTGGCAGCTTTTCTTTTAGCACCAGCATTTTTCTTTTTTCTTAATCTTCTGTTGTTTGTAACACATGTTCTTGAAACCATTCGACAACTCCTCTATTCCTACAACGGTGAAATTCACATCAGCGGTCGTAGACTCAACACTATTAAATTTAATTTGGCACAATATTCGGGCTTTAAGCCCTCTTTTGTACCGATTTTCCATCCTTGTGTCAAAGGAATAGTAGGACTTTTCCCGCTTATTATCTTTCTCGCTGCGCCATTAAGCGCACAAACACTAAAAGAGACTCAGAAGGACTTCATCATAGCCAAGGGCGAAAGTTTCACTTTACCACTTCCTGCGATGAAAAAGTTCAATGTCGGAAATAAGGAAATTCTCAGCTACCGCTTTGATGAACGAAAAAAAGAGCTCATTGTAAGAGGGGCCAAACTTGGCCACACTGAAATTTTAGTTTGGAACCAGGGCCAGGCAGGGGCCTCTAAACATCAGGTATTTGTCATCAGCAAGATTCAAGAGGCCAAATATCTCCAGCTCGCCGAACTTCTCGGTAGTTTGGGAATTAGCACCCAAATGCACATTCCTCATTTAAAAACTGCCGGGGAAATCAATTCGCTTAAACAATTTATTCAATACAAAAAAATAGAGGCGAAAAATCGCGACATCATTTTAGACGGGATGACAATCAACACCCAAGTTAAGAACGAAATCATCGCCCAGATTTACCACGCCTTTTTCAATGATTACAAAGAGAACATTCGTTGTGATGTTTCACTTAGTGATATTCAATGTTCATATCCATCCAATGATCCTCCATCGGAAACATTAAAAAAGCAGCTCTCAGAAAAATGGGGAGTTCGTTTTGTAGAACGCAGTGATCAACGTTCACTTAAAAACTATTCGTTTAAATTGCGTCTCATTCAGCTCGAACAACTCGACGGTGAAGAACTTCGTCTGGGGCTGGAGCAATTGAGTGCAAGCTTGGGTGATCTCATTCGACTCCCACTTCGAACTGTTGTAGAAAAAAATGCGGTCCTTCTCGCACAGAAAAAAGTAAAAATGAACACACTCGCTGAACCTCAAGGACTGATTCGTCCCATGAGTCCTGCTGAATTTCAAATAGGTGCTGATGTTCCCTATCAAAGTGTGAGTGCAAATGGAATGGTCGCTCAAACTCAGTGGCAATTCGCTGGCCTTAAAGTCAAAATTAAAATTGAAAACATGGGCGACAAAATTCGCGTGGACTATGAAACCGAACTTACGCGTCCGTCTCCCGGTTCGAATGGATCTCAAGTCAGCATCAGCGGTAACAAAGAAAAATCTTCTATTGTCTTAGGCCTTGCAGAAGCGACCCAAATGTTTCAGGTGTCGCTAAAAACCGATGCGAGTGGTGTAGATCAAATGCCCTTTCTTCACCACATTCCCCTCTTAGGCGAGCTGTTTAAATCAAAAAGCAGTCAGAGCAATTTTAAACTTATTACTGGCATTATTGAGATTAGCGAACATGAATAATTTATTGGTTCAATACAAAGACGACATTCTCCTCATTTTTAAAGAGCACTACCGAAGGCTCATTACAAAATCTAGTCAGGTGTCATTCGATGAAATTCTCCTGCTCACGCTTAAAGAATTGAATCTCTCAAAAGGAACAAGAGAAGAAACTCACTACCTCGAAGAATGGTTCAACAGAGTTCATCATCAAAGTTATCTCAATGAGTTGATTCAAGATCCATTTTTAGAAATCCTCTTTCACTCACCTCATCTCTGTCAGATCATCTCGTTCAGTGAGCGACAGGAGCGCAAGATAAACTCCCTTTCTCAAGAGGAATTTCAATTGAGTCTCGAGGTGATGACACTGAAACAAAACATCACCTGGAACTTTAATGAACCATTTGCCAGTTTTATGTTCACTAAAAATGGGCTTGAAATGCGCGCCACACTTGTACACGCTTCCACTTCGGCCGAATCGCAATCAAAACTTTTCCTTCGAAGGATAGAAGGCGATCGCCCCTCGCTCGATCTCTTTGAACTTAATCCGAATGTTTTGGAAATGGTCACCAGTCTGGTCAAACAAAAAAAGAATGTGCTCATCTCAGGTGGAACAGGTTCTGGAAAAACGACCTTTCTTCGAAGTTTGGTTCAACTTATTCCGCATAATGAACATCTTGTTGTTCTTGAAGATACGCATGAAATTTTAAAGCAGCATCCAGGACAGACTGCTTTTTTAGCTGTCAAAGATCAACCAGGAAAAACTTTAAAAGATTACTGTGCGTATTCGCTTAGAATGAGCCCGGATCGCATTGTAGTGGGCGAAATGCGCTCGACGGAAGTGGTGCCCTTTCTGCTGGCAATGAATACCGGCCACAAAGGATTGATGAGCACCATTCACGCAAGCTCCGGTGTTGATGCTCTCAACAGAATTGCACTTCTTTTCACTCTCTTTTCTGAAAGTGCCGATCTCTCCTACTCGCTTGTCATGAAACTTGTTTGTAAAAACATTGATTATGTCGTGCATATGGAAGATAAACGCGTGAAAGAAATATGCAGGGTCATCGACTCAGAAAACGAGACCCCGTTTTATGAGCAAATCCTATAAGTAGTGCTCAACAAGAATGTCGTGTGCCTTTAAGAGCACGGCATTT
>CAMLRB010000105.1 GCA_946482295.1 uncultured Bacteriovorax sp.
AATGAAAGCGGTAAAATGGCCGTCACAAAAATAGATCTTTTTCCCGTGATCGATTTTTACGGTGAAAATATTCCAACTGCTGAACAGTTAAAAAAATTACATGAAAAAGCTCATGCAAATTGTTTTATTGCACAGTCGATTAAATCAGAAGTTGTTGTCCACTAGGAGTTTACGTGTCTGTATTAAGTCAATTTTCTTATGATCCCGCTAAAGTGTCTCTTGCTGATTCACTTTTTAAAGCACTTCAAAAAATTGAACCGAATGTTCCAGCAGAACTTTCCGTTGTCGATTTTTTCAAAACGTTAGAGCAGCCACCGGAAAAATCACTGGGTGATTATGCTCTTCCTTGTTTTCGTTTTGCCAAGGCGATCAAGAAAAATCCAAATGAAGTTGCCACTGAACTCAAGCGCCATCTTGATGAAGCGAACAACCCATGGGTTGACAGCGTTGTTTTAAAAGGGGCCTTCCTCAACATCTTCACAAACCAAAAACAAGTTGCAAAAGCTATCGTACCAAGCCTTGTGAGTGGTGATGGTTTCAACATTTTAAAGAAAAACGAAGTGAGAAATAAAACCAACGTAATGATTGAATTCTCTCAGCCGAATACGCACAAAGAATTCCACGTTGGTCATGGACGTAACGTCTGTCTGGGCGACAGTATTTGCCGCCTGTTCATCTATAACGGTTACAATGTTATCGCGGCCAACTACATCGGCGATGAAGGAACTCACATTGCAAAATGTCTCTGGGGTGTCGATCACTACACTGGATCTGACAAACTTGAAGACATGGAAAATAAAGCTGAGTGGCTGGGACAACGTTATGTTGAGGCCAACAATAAATTAAAAGACGCTGCCGCTGACGAGACATTGAAAGCTCAGTACCAAAAAGAAATTTCAACGATCTTAAAAGAGATCGAAAACAAATCCGGAAAATATTACGAAACATGGAAAGTCACTCGTCAATATTGTCTGGACGATTTTAATCGCATTTATAAATGGCTCGACGTGAAGTTTGACCACTTCTTCTATGAGTCTGAAGTAAGTGAAGATTCGCAAAAAATCGTTGATGAGTACCTAAAAAAAGGTGTCTTCAAGGAAGATCAGGGTGCTATCGGAATGGATATGTCTGATAAAAAGCTTGGTTTCTTCATGGTGAGAAAAACCGATGGAACTACTCTCTACGGAACAAAAGATCTCGCACTGGCCGCCGTTAAATTTAACAAATATCAAATTGATCGTTCAATTTATGTTGTTGCAAGTGAGCAAAACCACCACTTCAAGCAAGTGTTCCATGCGCTTGAAAAAATGGGATTCCCACAAGCTTCTAAGTGCTATCACCTTTCTTACGGAATGGTTGTTCGCCCAGATGGAAAAATGTCATCTCGCTCTGGAAACTCATTCACATTCTTGCAGCTTATTGACCTCGTCATCAACGAGATCAATGTGTATCTTGAAAAATACAAAGGTGAATGGGATGAAGCTCGCATGAAAGATACGGCCCACAAATTAGCGGTTGGGGCGATTAAATACGGAATGCTTCAAGCAGATCCTGTTAAAGAAATCGTTTTCGATCCGAAAGAATGGGTTTCATTTGAAGGAAACTCCGGACCATATCTCATGTACTCTTACGCCCGTACACAATCAATTCTGACAAAAGCAGCGGAACAAGGAATTAAAGCGACATTTGATCATCTTGATCTCCTCACGCATGAAACAGAAAGAGATCTCATGAGACATCTCTATGACTTTAATCAAGTGACAATTGGAGCTTGTGAAAACTACCGTCCAAGCACGCTTGCTAATCACCTCTTCTTTACATGTAAGGCCTACAACCGCTTTTACACTGAGCTTTCTGTTCTTAAAGCTGAAACTGAAGAACTAAAATCGGCACGTTTAAGCCTGCTTAAAGCATTCGCTGATACTCTAAAAACAGGGCTTTATCTCCTGGGGATGACTCCGCCAGAGAAGATGTAGGCCAAATTTAATATAAAATTTTCAAGGCATCCCAAGGGATGCCTTATTTCCCGTATCATCTGAGGATGAACAAATTTCTTCTCATTTTATCATGTCTTTTCTTCTCGACTTACACGCACGCAGAGTACCATTTCAGCTATTATCCCCAAAAACAAATCACTGAATTTCTCCTTCAAAGTCCTGCCGAAAAACTTGATACAATTAAAAAAGCAGACATAGAAATTTTTAAGTATTTTACTAAAGGAGAGCCGACAAAAGATGTTGAAGCCTCTCAATTGTTAGAACTCATTTCCGTTGTACCTGATGATCAATTTCGCCAATTCAGAAGTTCGATGAAGACTGATGTTCTGGGCATGTTTCTCTCCCATAAAATTCCTGAATATGAAGTTATCAAAGATACACTTCTTCTTTCACACGAAGCCGACACATGGACACTAGCGCATGAACTCTCCCATGCCCTCATCGACCAACAAAGACCAAATACTTTGAATTTTTCTCGTCTAGCCGATTCTAAAGAAGATTACGAAGAATCAATGCGGTCATTTAGAATGAACGGTAAGTTCATAAGTGATACTCAAGTACGATCAACTTTTGAGGCCATTAAAACCTGGACTCGAATGCAAATAGACATTCTCTATATTTTTGAATTGGAAGAAGTGAAAATAGAAAGAGCATTAGGTGAACTCTATCTTCACAATCCTTTAATGAGATTAAACAAAGAAACCTATGATCGCAGTGGCTGGTATATAAAACGCAATTGTGATTTGGCCGTAAACAAGGCCAAAATGACAAAGGATGTGATGGAATACTTCGAAACGCTAGTCCCAGATCATTTAGTCAGCGAAATGAAACCCCAATTAGATACTCTTAGCGATTATCTCAAATCCAATTACGATCAAATTTCATCGTATTGTCTTAATTAATACTAATCACTTCGATGTTTTTCTTTTTAAGCGATTTTAAACTGTCCGGAAGATGATCAATGATTTCTTCTTCCAAGGCCGTAATGATTTTCTCTTTGAGAAAAATCCTATTGTGTACAAGTGAAATCTCACGAGTTGGCACAGGTGACTGAAACTCTCTTACAAACTTTTTATCTTCATTCGAAAGGTTATTGACTGCTAGTTGAGGTAACAATGTATATCCACTGCTGTTTGTAACCATATTTTTGAGAGTCTCGAGATTCCCGCTCTCAAATTTCAAATTATCATGCGTTCCTTTATCTTTAATCCGGCAGATGTTGAGAACTTGTTGTCGAAAACAATGCCCTTCATTCAAAAGCCAAACGTCCGTCGTATCGAGATCACGATCTTTAATTTTTGTCTTCTTCAGTAGTGGATGATTTTTCGAAGCAAAAACTGAAAACGGTTCATGAAAAAGCACACGTTCAATGAAAGTTTCACCCACGAGTGGTGTTACCAGCAAACCAGCATCAAGTTCATCTTTTCCAAGTAATTCAATAATCTCTTCCGTCTTAAATTCTTCAATCGTTAAATTCACTTGAGGATATTTTTTAACGAAAGCACCGGCAAATAGAGGAACAACATATGGAGTAAGTGTGGGAATAACTCCCAATCTAAATTCACCGCTTACTTCATCTTTAGAAGCATCGATGATGGAAAATATTTTTTTATATTCACGAATAACGAATCGGGCCTGTTGAATGATTTTTTCTCCCTCGGGTGTTGGGAGAATGGGATTTTTTGAACGATCGAAAAGGACAACTCCTAACTCATCTTCTGCTTTTTGCAATTGCATAGAAAGCGTCGGTTGAGTAACTGAGCAGGCCTTGGCCGCTTTACCAAAATGACGGAATTTATCTACTGCGAGAACATATTCTAATTGAGTGATTGTCATGCCACTAGTCTATCCAATGTTGAAGTGGAAGGCCAGCAGGCCTCCACACAAGAAGAGATAGGCCATAAAAAAGGCTAAAAAGATTTTTCGGTCATGTGCAGTTGTTTCATAGTTAAAATAGAAACTTTTACTAGGGTTGAGACCTCTTGTTACAAGTGAGAGTGATCCTCTTTGCGAGTGGCGAATAGCGAAAACCAAAAGCGGAAAGAGCAGTCCCAGTTTATCAATCCAACTTAAATTCCGAAGTTTGCCATTGAGTTTGATCTTTTCATATTCATCTTTAAAAAGAAGGATGGAATTGAGGGCGATCATAATAGGATATCCCCAGAGAACTTTGAGACCTTTGTGAATAACCAAAAATAGTACGACTTTTGTGTAATTGATAATTCGCCCGGAAGCCATGGAAGCTAACATTAACAGAAACAATCGCAATCCTAAATGAAGAGCTTCTTTCTGATTTCCCCAAAGAAGAGTGAATCCTCCCATCATGGCGGCAAATAAAAGAGCAATCAAGCAATGTTTGAAAAACATTGATGCCTGCATGCCATTTTTAAAGCATAACAGATGAATGAAAATGACGAGTGCAAAATTGGCATAAAGATATGGCGAGAGCAGTAAAAAAAAGAGACAGCAAAAACTGATCAACAATAAGTACCATGAGTGAATGTATTCAAATTTTGCTTTCAATGAGCACTCCCTCTTCTAGTGAATAAATCTTATCAGCAACGTCTTGAATAAACTCTTCATCGTGCGAAATAATGATTTGAAGCGGTCCTTGTTTTTTAATGGTCTTCATTAAGGTCTTGATCATCTCTTTTGACTGTGAATCCTGTCCAAATGTTGGTTCGTCATAGAGAAAAAGGGATTTTCCCATAAAGAGTGTAAGCAAAATAGAGAGTCTGCGTTTTTCGCCTTCCGATAGCATGAAGGGCGATTTATTCAGATCAAGTTGATGAAAAAAAGTCCTCAGCAATTTATCTTTTTCTTCTGCTGTAATATTTTTTTTCAATCCGTGGGCCAACTCTTCTGCTATTGTATCGAAGAAAAAATGGGTCTCTGGATTTTGAAAAATAAAACCACAGTGATCCTGCAACTTTTTACCTGTGAAATTTACTCCATTCAAGGACAGTAATATCTTTCCTTTCTGTGGCCGTAATATTCCTGCAAAAAGTTTAAACAATGTACTTTTTCCTACACCGTTTTTCCCTCTAATCACGATGATTTCATGCCCTTTAAAATGAGCATTCACATCCTTTAATAGTGGATTTTTTTTATCATAGCCAAATTGAACATTTTCAACAGTTAAGGCCACATCAGCCGATGATTGAACAAAATCGGGTTCGATGATTCTTTTCTCAATCTTATCCGATAAATCATTTTTACTTCGCTCACTAATTTCTCCCGAGCTATCGACATAGAACACGCGATCGACAAAGGGGAGAACTTCATTTACATGATGATCAATCATAATAAGCAATCGATCTTTCTTGATCTGCGGAAGATAATGATAAAATTCACGACGTCCTTCTGGATCAAGAAAAGCTGTGGGCTCATCTAACAAGATCACTTCTGGCTTCACGGCCAGAAGTGAAGCCAGCACTAAACGTTGGCATTCTCCATTACTAAGTTCCTGCGTTTTCCTTCCCCATATTTTCTCTAGAGCAAAACTCGTTTCAAATTCTTGCTTCTGTTTCTCCATTTCCTCTTTGGAAAAATTAAAATTTTCCATCGAGAAAAAAAACTCTTCGTCAGCATAAGGATAAATAAGTTGTGTAAAGGGATTTTGGAAAAGATAAATAATGCTTTTCAAGTTTTCGTCAAACGGACTTCCATGAAGGGGTTGTCCTTTAAAGAGTAACTGCCCCTCTAATTTTCCGGCCACAAATTGAGGAATAATTCCTTTTAAGAGCTGCAGAAACGTGCTCTTTCCTCCGCCGGAAGGACCAGTGATAAGGATCGTCTCCTTAGCACTAAGATGAATCGGATTTTTTGAAAATATTTTTCGCTTTTCGTTTTGCGACCGATAAGAAAAAGAAAATGGCGAAAGATTATACATTTTCACTTTCACTGCGAGCAATGAGAAACTGATCGAGCACACCTAAGCGTAAAAGCCTTTGTGATAAAAGATGTGCTGCAACTCCAGCGAGAAAAACTGATGAGAGGGCAAATGATCCCCATTGCAAGAGATTCATTTTCAAATCGAGATCACCGTAGTTGTAGATGAAAAAATCGAGTGCATAACTAAACGTTGATGACAAAACAGCAGCGATCGCAAGCACCGCCACATTCCAACGCTTGTAAGAGAACAGAAAAAACACGGCTTCTGCGCCCAAACCTTGAACCAGTCCCCACATCAGCGACATAAGCCCCCAATGTGTGAGCAAACTTTCTACAAAAGCGGCCATAACTGAAGCAATGATTGCCACACCTGGCTTACGAACAATTGTTGAAATCAACACACTGGCCAATATCCAAAAACCTGCTGTCAGATAGCCAAGTCCGAATATTTTGAGGGCAGGTTTGGCGAATTCATAAACAAATGTCCATCCCCAAAATGCAACACCTAGTGCCACACCGAGAACTAACGTCAGAACGATTTCAAATAAAGTGAGTTTTTGATGATTGAAGTTCATAGATCCTTTCCTTTGCGCAGGCATTATCCTGTTCAGGTTCGAGGGTATTTCTCAGGCGTTTCCACCACCCCTAGGTTTTTAATATTGTATCAATGTTACCTCAATTTGTACAGGCCAACGTATAGTCTTCTTTGGCCCTTTTGACTTTGCATTTGTTGTCAAAAAGCTTACTCTACTCGGGTCGTAAATATTCCCTAAAACAAAAGGATTGACCGTGAGTAATCAACGAAATGATCGCACTGATCTTGATGAAAAAAAACAACAGGCCCTGGACTATCACTCCGACGGCCGCCCGGGTAAAATTGAAGTCATTTCAACAAAACCCACTCTCACTTCCCACGATTTAACCAAGGCCTACTCTCCGGGAGTTGCTTGGCCATGTCTGGAGATCGCAAAAGATCCAGAACTCGCTTACAAGTATACTGCTAAAGGAAACCTCGTTGCCGTTATCTCTAACGGTACAGCGGTTTTAGGTTTAGGAAACATCGGAGCTGTAGCTGGTAAACCAGTTATGGAAGGTAAAGGACTTCTCTTTAAACGATTTGCTGATATCGATGTTTTCGACATCGAGGTGAACGAAAATACAGTTGAAGGAATGGTTAAAATTGTTTCAGCTCTTGAGCCGACATTCGGCGGTGTGAACCTCGAAGACATTAAAGCTCCAGAGTGTTTTGAGATTGAAACTCAGCTCATCGAAAAAATGCAAATTCCAGTTTTCCACGATGATCAACACGGGACTGCGATAATCGCTTCCGCTGCGCTTTTAAACGCCATCGAAATTACTGGCCGCGATATCAAAAAAACAAAAGTTGCTGTTTCAGGAGCAGGAGCTGCTGCTATTTCTTGTGCAAAACTTTTCTTTGAACTTGGTCTCCCAAGAGAAAACCTAATTATGTGTGACTCCAACGGAGCGATCTACAAAGGTCGTAAAGAAGGGATGAACAAATACAAAGACGAATTCGCCGTAGAAACTAAAGCTCGCACACTTGGTGATGCAATGGTTGGCTGTGATGTTTTCATTGGCTGTTCGGCCAAAGGTCTCGTCACTCAAGATATGGTTAAATCAATGGCGAAGAACCCGATCATCTTCGCAATGGCCAACCCAGATCCAGAAATTACTCCAGGTGAAGTTCACGCTGTTCGCGATGACGCTATCATGGCAACAGGTCGCTCAGATTATCCAAACCAGGTTAACAATGTTCTCGGCTTCCCGTTCATTTTCCGTGGAGCACTCGATGTTCGCGCGAAAAAAATTAACGTTGAGATGAAACTTGCTGCTGTAAAAGCACTTGCAGAGCTCGCGAAAGAAGAAGTTCCTGAAGAAGTTAAAATGGCCTACGGTGGAGAAGATTTTAAATTTGGAAAAAACTATCTTATCCCGAAACCATTCGATGCTCGCGTTCTCACTCGCGTAACTCCAGCTGTTGCTAAAGCAGCTATGGATTCTGGTGTTGCTCGTATTGCAATTGACGATCTTCATGCTTACGCTCGTGCGCTTGAAGGAAGAATGGGTAATACTGCTCAATTCATGAAATCACTTCGCGACCGTCTTGAAACTTACGTCGCTAAACGCGGTAAAAAAGTTAAAGTTGTTTTCGCAGAAGGAACAAACACTCGTATTCTTCAAGCAGTTAAACAACTTGTTGATGAAGATAAAATTGAACCAATCCTGCTTGGACGCAAAAAGGCCATCCACAAAAAAATGGATATGCTTGGTCTTGAAAAATATAAAGACGAAGTTCGTACCATCAATCCAAGAAAACACGAAGAGTTTGAAAATTACGTCCGCGCTTACTCGAAAGAGAGACAACGTAACGGTGTTTCTATTTATCATGCTGAAGAACTTATGAGTCACCAAAACTACTTCGGCTCAATGATGGTTAAACATGGAATCGCAGACGCGGTTATTACTGGTCCAACACTAAACTACGCTGACTGTTTCCCACCACTAATGCACGTTCTTGGAACTCAAGATAAAAAAAGCGCCGCTGGTATCTTCATTATGTCTTTCAAAAACCGCGTTCTCTTCTTTGCTGACTGTGCGGTTCAAATCGATCCAACTGAAGATCAACTTTGCGAAACAGCTGCTGGAACGGCAGATCTTTTCCGCAAACTCATGAAGCGTGAACCGCGTATCGCATTCCTGTCGTTCTCAAACTTCGGTTCTAACGACAGTGAAAAAGCAGCGAAAGTAAAACGCGCTGTAAAACTTACGAAGACTCGCTACCCTAATCTGATTGTTGATGGTGAAATGCAAGCAGACGTGGCCGTGAACAAAGGGCTCATGGACAAACTTTTCAATTTCTCAACTCTAGATGGTCCAAGTGATATTCTTATTTTCCCGGAATTGAATTCGGCAAACATCAGTTACAAACTCCTCGCTCAACTTGGTGGAGCAAACGCAATTGGTCCAATTCTTCTTCCAATGAATGCACCAGCGAACATCATTCCAAGAACTGCGACAGTGACAGAAATCGTCAACATGTGCGTTCTCACGGGATTATTATCTGACAAAAAACTAAGCAGTAAGGAGTAATTGAGTATGAATAAAATTATTGTTGATACATTTAAAGCACCAAAGGCCATTGGAACATATTCTCAAGGTGTAGCTGTTAATGGTACTTATTACTTTTCCGGCCAAATCGGTCTTAATCCTAAAACAGGCGAACTCGTTGAGGGTTTTAAGGAACAGATGACTCAAATTTTAGAAAATATCGACGGACTACTTGAGTCTCAGGACTTAAGACGTGATAATATTGTTAAAACTTCCATTTTTGTAACTGATCTTGGGAATTTCGCAAAAGTGAACGAAGCTTACTTGAGTTACTTCACTATGCCTTATCCTGCAAGAAGCACAGTTGAAGTATCAAAATTGCCAAAAGATGCTCTAGTTGAAATTGAAGTTATCGCAGTTAAGTAAGCGACTAAAAGAAAAATGGTACTAAAAAGCAAATACGTATTTGAATCTAAGAGCACGAGAATGATGAGACACTTTTTAAGTGTCATGATCGTTCTCGTCTCTCTTTTCCTTTGTTACTCATTCTTCTGCGGAATCTTATTATTAGATGCCCGCAACGAAGGCAAAAACGCTCAATCGACATTTGTTCAAACGCCACCTGATCTTATCGTTGTGTTCACGGGTGATGCTGGTCGCATCCAATTCGCTGTTAAAAAGGCCCAGGAATTTAAACAACCAAACGTTTTCATCACTGGTGTTCACGAAAAAAATTCAGTGAAAACACTCATGAATCCGATCGATCCCAACGCTCGTGAAACGGAACATATTGAGCTTGATTATACTGCCAGAAACACGGTTGAAAATGTTGTAAGTACACTCAAATATCTTCGCAATAACCGCGGTCTTAATAAGATTCTTATCATCTCTAGCGACTATCACATTATGCGAATCAAAGTTATCATCAACACACTGATGAAAGAGGACGAAAAGTTCGAGTTCTTCTTTACGCCGGTGCCGAGTGATTTCCTCACAATGAAACACATCAAAATTCTCTACCTCGAAACCTTCAAGTTACTACGCACGAAAATTTTTCTTATGTTTTGGGACCAAAAATCCCCAATAATCTTCTATTAAACTCTGGTCACTGAGATAACTTCTTCAAGTGCTTCAATCGAAGAGATGGTTTTCAACAACTCAGAATAGTCTTTAACTTCAACTTCAAAGATGAACGAGCCCTTCCTGTCTGGCATAGATTTGGCGAGCGCGGATCTGATGTTGATACCGGTGTTGTTAATGGTTTTGGAGATGAGAGAGAGAATCCCAGGTTTATCCTGAGTAATAACTCTGACCGAAACTGGATGGGTAAAAGAAAAACCTTTGTTCCAATTTACTTTGATGGTTCTCAATAGCGTTTCAGCGTCTACTCGCGTACAGCCGGTGGTGTGGACGGTGATTCCACGTCCGCGTGTGATAAAGCCAACGATTGAGTCGCCTGGGATGGGGTTACAACAGCGGGCCATTCGAACCATAACGTCTGACATGCCGTCAACGATGACAGCGTTGTCGTTGTTGGCTTTCTTGCGAACGTTTTTCGTGATTTTGTCGGAGTATGTTTCGATTTCCTGGATTTTTTCATCCAGCTCTTTCACTTCTGCTTTGGCGGCGATTTCGCGCAAGCTTGGAATGTGTTCGATGATAAATTTTGGTGTGTATTTTCCAGCACCAACTTGAACGCAAAGTTCATCTTCATCGATGATGTGAAGTTCATCGAAGGCTTCGCGAAGTTCGTTGCCTTTTTTAAGTGCTTTAAGGCTTGTTCCAAAAACCTTGAAAGCTTTATCGAGAATTTCGCGACCAAGCTCACGGTTTTCATCACGTTCAACTTTAAGAAGCCATTGTTTGATTTTCGAGCGCGCTTTCGAGCTCTTGGCAATATTTAACCAGTCTTTCGACGGCGATTGAGTTTTACTTGTGAGAATTTCAACCGAGTCACCAGACTTCAGCGTGTGACGAAGAGGAACGATTTTACCGTTAATCTTGGCCCCAACACAGTGGTGACCAACTTCCGTATGGATTTCGTATGCGAAGTCGAGAGGAGTGGCCCCATAACGAAGTTCGCGCACATCACCTTTTGGAGTGAAGACAAAAACGCCATCAAGTTCCAGATCGTTTTTAATAACGTCGAGGAACTCGCGAGAGTTGTCTGTGTTTTTATTATATTCAAGAAGCTCTTGAACCCAATCGAGTTTCGGAGCTGTTTTACCAGCTAGCCCCTCTTTATATTTCCAGTGAGCGGCAACCCCAGCTTCAGCTACTTCATCCATTTCCGTCGTACGAATTTGCATTTCAATTCGTTCTGCACGTGGACCCATTACAGTTGTATGGAGTGATTGATAGTTGTTAACTTTTGGAATAGCGATGTAATCTTTAAAACGACCAGGAATCGGTGTGAATGACGAGTGAATAATCCCCAGGGCCTTATAACATTCCGTAATGTTCGAAACGATAATACGGAAAGCGAGCAAGTCCTGAACCTGTTCGAAATCGACTCCACGAGAAGTCATTTTTTTATAGATAGAATAGAAATGTTTTGGTCTACCCTTCACTTCTGCATGCAGAGAATATTCGAGAAGTTTTTCTTTGATCGTTGTGATCACTTCGCGAATGTAATTATCACGTTCCGATTTTTTCATCGAAACTTTTTCAGCAAGACGATAATAAATTTCTGGTTTCAAGAAACGAAGACAAAGATCTTCGAGTTCCGATTTAACAGAGTTGATACCCAAACGAGAAGCAAGTGGAACATAGATATCAAGAGTTTCTTGAGCGATCTTTTTTTGTTTTTCATCAGAGACATATTGAAGAGTACGCATGTTGTGCATGCGATCGGCAAGCTTAACGATAATGACACGAAGATCTTTCGCCATCGCCACAACCATCTTGCGGAAGTTTTCAATTTGCGATTCTTCTTTAGTTTTGAATTTGATTTTAGAGATTTTTGTTAAACCAACAACAAGATCAGAAACACCGCTGTTAAATTCGCGTTCAATTTCTGCAGGGCTTACATTACAGTCTTCCACGACATCGTGAAGAAGGCCTGCCATAATCGTATCAAGATCCATGTGAAGTTTAATGAGTGTGGCCGCAACGTTCATTGGGTGAATAATGTACTCTTCACCTGAAGAACGTTTCTGACCAGTATGGGCCTTTTCTGCGAACAGGTAAGCTTTACGAAGCATTGTGAAGTCTGCATCTGGATAGTAGGCTTCTACTCTTCTTACGAGGTCTTCAATGGTCAAATCCCTTTCATGGGAAAAATCTAGATTTTGATACATGTCCCACTACTTTTGCAAAATGCTTGCGGTGATTTCTTTTAGCTTGCTGTATGCGTTTTCAATGTCGTCGTTATA
>CAMLRB010000106.1 GCA_946482295.1 uncultured Bacteriovorax sp.
CTTCGGCCGCTTTCAATTGAAGGTAGTCAGTAATTCTATCTGCATTTTTGACAATTAATTTTAGAGCACGATAAGGACTCGTTTCACCTTTATAGTCACGTTTTGCATTGACGATAATTGCGTAAGCATCAACTGAGATCGTTTTTGATCTTTCGATGTTCACTAAATCTTTTGTTGATGCCACGATACGATCTGCTTCCTTAAGAACATTTTCCCAATCTTTAATCGTTAATGTTTTTTTCAAAACAGTATTTACGTATCGAGAAAAACTCTGACAAGGAGACTGATCTTCGGGGCAAAATGGTGTACTTTTATGAACTCCTGGCTCAAAAAGATTGTAGGCCATGAGCGAACGTGAATAAGTTGTAAAAATCGGATTTTCTACTCGAGGGGCAAAACCATTTCCATCACAAGGGCTCAAACTAGGAGCACTAAAAAGGCCAACCATACATTCAATACTTTGAACGATGGCCGTTGATCTTTTTTCAGGATCATCTAAGCTGACAAAAAAGTTTGCTTTAATTGTGCCATAGGCATCGAGATATTTTCCCACTTGTCTTAGAAATTCTGCTTGAAGCTCAGGCTTTTCACGATTGATCAAATCACCTTCAGACGTGATGTTGCTTCCCGAATAAACTTCAACTAACCACTTCGAAAGCGGTGCCATTTGGAAGCTTAGTAAATTAATTCCATCATAGGCCGTTTTACCATTAGTGTTCGCATCGATTCGCTCGCTGATGAGTGATTGCGTTTCCACTGCTGAACAATATTGATCTGAGAGAGCTTGAGAGACACAACGAAGGGCCGTTGGCATTTCGATATCATTGATCGCGTCGATAGTACGATTCTCTTTCATGTCACCGACATAATTCCCTACACTCTTTGTAATGACCGCACCACCCGCTAGCGCAAGTGATGTTCCCCCTGAAGCAAACGCCGCTGTTACCAAGAGAGCATTACTCATGATGTTTGAAATTTTAGCAGAGTGTTTGGCGTAACAAGCTTCACCTTGAGTTGTTTGAAGTTCAGTTAGAAAACTATCAACAGCAGAGACCAGTTGATTGGCCACGCGAGCTTCTTTTCCTGAAAAATTCTGGAAGCGAGCGAGTCCTTGATTTACATTAACAAGTTCCGCCTGTGCACTGATAATTTCCGTTTGTAGATATGACTGTGTTCCTGCATCGATGCCAGGACTATTCAGAAGAGTTGTGTAGTAAGCGATTCTTTTTTCAAGTGCGGATTGATCAACTTTACCAGTATTCTCCACTTCGAATTCTTCATATAAACCGTTGTAGCGAGAAACGATGGCAGATAAAGAAGCAGCTCCATGACAATTTGTATCTTTTTTAATTTCTTCAACAGCACCATACAGGGCCTGAAGATTGACAAGAGTTGCGGAAACATTTCGCGTGACTACTTGAGGACATTGATTGGCAAATGAACTTAAGAGAAGTCTGGAAGCACGAACACCTTCTGCTTGTGCTGAAAGCGATAAACTTAGTAAACCAGTTACGATTAACAATGACTTTTTCATAGATGCCCCGACTTAATTAAAGTGGGGGCATAATAAACGCGAATTGAGTTTTGCAGGAAATTATCGGCCGAACTCTATAAAAATTACAACTTACTTTATTTTTCTAAATGTCAGAGTATCTGATTTCAGGATCTGAGCTTCACCTTCGCCATCCCACCCCTCAATTTCAAAAGTCACAGTGACTTCACCCTTTTTATGACCATTTAAAACTCTTAGGTGTGCAATCCCTTCGTCTTGAGCGATCGTATAATAATCGCCTGTGGCCCATTTCTGTGGGTTTGAACTTACATTGTATTCTTCCTGCCAGTAATACCATTCATTGGCCACTGTCATTTCAGAGTCGATGTACTCGCAAACTTCTGCAAAAACTTCGTCATTATCTTTGTGTGAATAAACGCCAACGATTTCACCTTTTTGATTGAGCATATGAAAGTTTTCCATGTCTTGGTTCTGATCATAAACAAGCTTTTTGATTTCTTCCGAACGACAGGCACGAAGACCTTCTTGAGCAAAAGTTTGAGTTGAAACGAAAAGTGTGATTAACATTAAAAATTTCATGGGCCACCTCATTTGTTGAATGGGCCCGTTCTACCAATTTTTTTTAAGATGGGAATGAACAATAAAAAGATTATATTGATCTAATTTTAACCCTAAGCTTTTTGCCGAGGTCTTTTTCCGCTTCAAAATCAAGACGTTCGCCTACATCTGCATTCTTGAAGGCCTTTTCTAATTCTTTTGAAAGCTGCTTTTTTTGAATTTCAATTGTTCGCAGGGTATTTGTTTCAGGTTGAGGAAGGCAGGCTTCATACTCGAAGCTGAATTTTGTTTCTTGAATATACTGAATGAGAACTGGCGCAAATGTTGGGTTAGTTTTTTTGCGACGATAAAGATGCGCGGCCATCGGAAGAATTTTTCGATCAAGCGAGACTAGCTGTGAGAGCCTCTCAATCGAAGCATCGTGAGACATTCTTAAAACCTGATGGCACCAATCACTTGGACAACCACTACTCGCTGGACAAGGATAAAGAGCTTCATAAGAATCAAGTACAAATGAGCGCAGTTTTTTTAGCTCGAGAAAAAGATCACTCGTCCCTGGTTCGATCCACATCACGTATTCAGGATCAACAGTAATGATTAGATCAAGCGCTTTTTGAATCCCCATTTCATTGATCGAATGACCAAAAAAGAGAATGCTTTCTGAATTTTTCTCTGAATACTTTCTCGCTGTAGAAAAGGCTACCTCTGGAAAAAAACCTTTCATGATACTCGTTGCCTGATCCAACATCAAAGGAGATTGATCAATCGCTGTGATGGCCCCCTTCCCTTCCATAAGCACTTTCCACCCAAGAGAAAATGTTCCAGGACCTGATCCCACATCTAAGAATGGACGATCTTGCAAATCATTTAAAACGTCATCAGAGAGTTTAGATAAAAGAAAATGAAGTTTTGGAAGATTGGTCGGCAAATACAGGGCCGTATAAGCGCTTACCAGATCGCGATCCATGACATAGTCGCCGATTTGATCACGCTTTTTTGTAAACTTCAAAGTGATCTCTTTAATCAAACGAACGATGTCGGGATCAGAGAGTTTATTATTCAAAAGAAGTGGTTTGATCTCTTCTAACGACAACAAAAAGGGCCCGAAGGCCCTTTTGTTATAAGTAAATGGTGGAAACTGATTATCGTTTGCCAATGTCTACGTACTCACGAACTGGAGAACCAGTGTAAACCTGACGAGGACGAGAAATTTTTGTTTCTTTTGTCTCTCTCATTTCTTTCCACTGAGCTAACCATCCTGGCATTCTTCCAAGAGCAAACATTACAGTGAACATGTTTGTTGGGATACCAAGAGCACGGTAGATAATTCCAGAGTAGAAGTCTACGTTTGGATAAAGGTTACGTGACTTGAAGTAATCATCAGCAAGAGCTTCTGTCTCAAGTCCTTTAGCGATATCAAGGTATGGATCTTTAACTCCCAGTTGAGAAAGAACAGTGTCACATGCTTTCTTGATGATTTTTGCACGTGGATCGAAGTTCTTATAAACGCGGTGACCGAAGCCCATAAGTTTGAATGTATCAGACTTATCTTTAGCGCGTTCAAGTGCTTTTTTATGATCGCCACCAGCTTTTGAAATCTCTTCGAGCATTTCAAGAACTTCTTGGTTAGCTCCACCGTGAAGTGGTCCCCAAAGGGCATCGATTCCCGCTGAAATTGAAGCAAAAATTGAAGCGTTAGATGAACCCACTACTCTTACTGTTGATGTTGAACAGTTTTGTTCGTGATCAGCATGAAGGATAAGTAAAACGTCTAGAGCTTTGGCCACGTCTTTAGAAGCTTTCATTCCCATCATCGACATGAAGTCTTCAGTGTATGAAAGTGCAGGATTTGAAGCCACTAGTGGTTGACCAGCAAGTGTTCTTTGAATAGCTGCAGTGATGATTTTAAATTGGCCCATTAGAAGCGCAAAGATTTCATCTTTTTGTTCTGTCGTTGGGTTTGGAGTGTTGAGTTCAGGATAGTGTCCAGAAAGAGCAACGGTTACTGCTGAAGCAATCGCCATTGGGTGAGTTGTCTTCGGCATAAGTTGAATCATGCTCGTGATGTATTCTGGAAGTTTTGAATAACCAGCAACTTTCTTCTCAAATGCTGCTAGTTCAGCAGATGAAGGAAGTTTTCCCCAGTTTAACAAGTAAGCAACTTCAATGAATGAAGATTTTTCTGCAAGTTGTTCAATTGGATATCCACGGTAACGAAGAATTCCTAATTCACCATCAAGAAATGTAATTGCTGAAGCACATGAACCTGTATTTAAAAATCCATGGTCAATTGTAATACAACCAGTATCTGCGCGAAGTTTCGCGATATCGATTGCTTTTTCTTTTTCTGAGCCTTCGATCACGGGATATTCTAAAACTTTCCCATCAATCTCGATCTTTGCCTTTAAAGACATAAGTCCTCCAATAGTTTTTACATATAAATTTTAGCTGCTCTAAAATACCGCAATTGAAAAAGGTCTGCCAGTAATTTTCCTTAGACGGAGTCTGACCATTTTTTAGGATCACTGTGCCAATTTAAAAGAAGTCGCTCGCCTTCTTCGTCAATTATTTTCATTTCTAAAGCACTCTTTACCATTGAGGTAAAATCTGTCAGTGCCCATAACTTGATTCCTAAAGTCTGAAGTTGCTTCTTGGCCTCTGGCATCTCGTAATCCACGATACATAGACAATGTTCGCAGAGAAGATCCGCTTGTTTAAGGCCCGCCATGGCGTCTGCGAGGCTTGATCCTTGATTGACCAGGTCTTCAAACAAAACAACTTTCTGATTGGGTTTAAACGCCCCTTCTACTTGATTTTTTTTCCCGTGCCCTTTTGGTTTTGGACGAACATAGACCATTGGGTCTTTTAAACGATCAGCAATAAAAGCTGCGTGAGGAATCCCCGCAGTCGCAATTCCTCCAATGAGATCGTAATGAATTTTGTTTTGTTGAAGAACATTAATAAAGGACGAAATAACTTGTTCGCGAAACTCGACATGAGAGAGAACGAGTCGGTTATCGCAATAGATGGGGCCTTTTAATCCACTAGCATAAACAAAAGGCTCCAGAGGAGAAAGCTTGACCGCCCCTAGAGAAAGTAACCCCCGAGCAATGTCCATTTTCATTGGTATTTTCCTTGAGTTTGACGAGATCTAAGTGCTTTTCATTGTGGGCCACAAGGTATGAATTTTCCAGCTAAATATTAATATTTCCCTGGGGCGGGACGATAATAGGGTAAAATAAAGTGTTCATCAATAGAGTCCGTTTTTTGGAATTTTCACTGTGAAAATACTTTTTCTAGGCAATACTCCAGAAGAAAATCAAATCGTCACCAAGCTGATGAATACGCAGTATCCAAAATTGACGCTTGTCGAAGCAGATGAAAATTCCAACCTGATAGAACTCATTACAATGGATGGACCATTTTCTTTTGTGATCATTGCAATAAACAATAAAAACGTGAATGTCATTTCTACCTACGATGCAATTATAGAAATTTTAGGACCGAGACCTTTCATTTTTATTGGGAGTCTCAATTCAGTAAAGTCCCAGCTCTCCAGTGAAATTCTCGACAATCAAGAAACAAATATGGTTATCGATTTTCCTTTGGGGCCTGAAGATTTTAAAAAGGCCATAGACGTAGCGACCGATTGGGTAAAAAAAGAAGAATTCGAACAATCGATCCTAGAATTTTCACGTGACGATCTTCAACCGTTGCGCCTGCGAAATTTTTATCTTTTTGATCAACTTCCCTATGATGTTTATATTGAACTAACGTCATCTAAATTTGGGAAGCTGCTTTCTAAAAATGTTCCCTACACTCATCAGTTGATTCAAAACTACTCACGTAAAAATGTAAAATATCTCTATCTTCGAAAAGATGAACACTTAAAATTTCTTGATGGATCGATAAAAAATCTTGTTAAAATATATAGTGCTAAATTGAGTGAAAGAAGAAAATATATTTCGCTGCATTTAAAGACAGTCTTTTTTATTCATCAATTTGTGAAAACGGTTGCTGTTTCGGATGAAGTGAATAAGCTTGTTCACCTCTACATCGATTCCGTAAGTGAACTTTGTCGTAGCTTTGAAAATCTAGGAGACATACTCGATCTCATCAACGACGGCGGAAATATGAGTTTCGCTGAGCAAAGTGTGGCGACTGCTTATACATGCGAGAAAATCCTCTCCAGCATGGGATGGAACGCAGATATGACAAGAGGGAAACTCATTCTCGCCTCTCTCATTCAAGACATCGCCCTTACAAATGATGACCTCATTAAAATAAGATCAATCAATGATCCTCAGTTAAAAATGTATAGTGATGAAGAGCAACAGGAATTCCGCTCCCATCCACAAAAAGCGGCCCATCTCGCTACATTCTTCACTGGTTTTTCTGACGTAGATTTTATTTTGCTCGAACAACACGAACACCCCAATGGTGATGGCTTTCCGAAAGGATTAAACTCTTCGGGACTGACGACGATCTCTTGTATCTTTATTCTTGCCAGCAACTTCATTTCCCGAGTGGCGCAAGGCCCTAAAGGGCCCAATCTTCACCGTGACATCCTCATGAGTATGCGTAGAGTTTATGGGACAGGTAACTTCAAAGACCCATTAAAAGCGCTTGAGAAGTCTCTAAAACGCGGGAAATAAATCAGATGACCAATGTATCAAGTGTCTCGATAATTTTGCGGTAAGTGCTCTTCTTAAATTTCTGTACAAGTGCATTTTGAATTTTTAAAACATCTGTCTGATAGAGTGGATTATCCTCTTTCTCTTTTAGATACTCTTCAATGAAAGCTTCAGAAATAAGAACAATTTTTGAGAGCGGTGAAATGTCATCCTTAAAGTCGATGGCAAATCCAATTCCGTTTGTCATTCCATGATGCTGTTTGATTAACAAGTCTGATCCTATCGGAGATCGCTTGTGAGTAATGATAATTTCCGCAGCTAAACGAGCATGGTTCAAAACGACTTCTTTTTCTTTATCACTTAATTGATCAGAAAAAAGAAGATCTTCTTCGAACTTTAAATCAGGATGTTTCAAATAGATTGGCGCTAGCATGATGTCGTGGAAAAAGAGAACAAAATTAATTTTCTCAATTTGTTTATCTCCCCCCCATGATACATTTTTGATGATGTGGTTACTGACAAAAGCTGCAAGCATGGCATGGCTATAGATATAGCCACTCTTGTTGCTGTTTAGAATATTGAGTAACCCTTTTAAGCTCGGAGTATCACGCGAGACTTCTTCCATGACTTTAGTACAGGCCGATGCGATGTTCATGATTTCGGCAACGGCGACAGGAGTTTGACCGAAAGTCTGGGCCACGAATTCAAATCCAGTTTCGAGGGCAGTGGCCTTCGTCTTTACATCTGTACCTTCTGTGTTTTTTATAAATTCACAGACTGCATCTGAAACAGCATTCACAATCAGGAGACGATCAGAGGACAAAACATAAAGTCTAACAACTCCTTCACCTTCAAATTTACGAATAACCTGGGCCGCATCGTTCTTACGGGCAACCATGACGTATTCATCACCACTATCGCGATGTTTTGTTAGCAAAAAGATAGGACATGGAATCGTACGAATGCGAACAAGAAATTTTGTATCCACACTGTAGTATTGTGGCATTTCCATTGAGGCCATTTGTTTGGCCGTTACACCTAAAATTTTTGCACTTTATTGAATGAGATTTTGCAAATGGAATGAGCTCGCAACAACAACTGCTCCAGGAACTTCCACGCTTGGTTTACCGATGACGATTAAGGGAATGTTCGATTTAATTTTTTTTAAATGTTCACTCAACTCAGCTGCAATATCCTGACCATTGATCATATTCATGCAGATAATGAGATTGAATGAATTTTTATTGAGGATTTTAAGGGCTTCTTCAAAACTAGTAGTGAGACTGGTTTTTGTGGCCAAATAAACTTCTAAATTCGTGACATACAATTGATTTAAAATTTCATTATCAGAAATAATTAACGTTTCACTCATTTTCAGTCCTTAAAAGTCTTTCCTTTAGCTTAACACTTTACAGGAAAAAGTGAGGAGATTTACTTGATAATATGCTTGAACCCGACTAAATTCGAAGGATATGAAATTCGAAACACCTCTTCATCGCGGAACTTTTTTAAAACGCTACAAACGATTTTTTGCCGATATTCAAGTTGGTGATGAAATCGTTGTTGCCCACACAGCAAATACCGGCTCAATGAAAACATGTCTTGGTGACAACTGGCCTGCACTCATGAGCTTTCACGACTCTCCTACTCGAAAATTAAAATATTCTTTCGAGATGATTCATAATGGAAAGACGTGGATTGGAATCAATACGAGCATGACAAATCGTCTCGCAATTGAAGGAATTCAAAACGGGACAATAAAAGAATTGCAAGGCTACCAATCACTCAAGCCTGAAGCTAAAATTGGCCAATCTCGCATAGATATCCTTCTCTCCAATGGCGAAGCAGAACAATGTTATGTTGAAGTTAAAAACGTGACGTTAATCGATGATAAAGGCCATTGCATTTTTCCTGATGCCGTTACAGAACGCGGACAAAAACATCTCAACGAACTCTTAGAATTAAAAAAGAAAGGCATACGTACAGTCATGCTTTACATCGTTCAAAGAGAAGATTGCACAAAATTTAAAATGGGACAAACTATTGACCCTGAATATGCTCGTCTTCTAAAAGAAGTTTCTGATTTTGGTGTGGAAGTTCTTGTGTATCAATGCGCGCTTTCACCAGAAGAAATTAAAGTTCATAAAAAACTAGAGATAGTGCCCTAACAAAAAAGGCCCGCTATGCGGGCCTTTTTAAATAAGATCAGCTCATAAATATTAAGCTGCTTTTTTGTCTTTATTGTAATTGAATTCACCAGTCACAACATTGCCTGAATTTTTCTCTTTGTGACCTTCCATAAGCTTCAGGTGATTCTGCGCCTTGATTTCTTTGGTCGTCAGTTTCTTTTTACCGTGCTTACTTTTGTTACTGTGCTTGTCACCCATGGGACTACCTCCTCAAACATACTTGGCACTTTGTTATTGTAACTAACGTATCGGCGCTTTTAAAAAATACTTTAGCTTTTTACTCAGCTTTTAAGTGCTTGGGATACTTAGCGAGTTAAAACTTTCCTTAATAATTTCTTAAATTTAGACCACTTTTAGAGGCATCAGTGGAAATTTGACCATCCATCTTTGACACCACCACCTCTCAACCCACTGCGTCAATCAACCCCTTAAAGACCTATACCCGACTCATAAGGGCCAATATGTCTCCACTTTCCTTGGCACAGGCCATGCACTAAGGGGCAAGACCAAAATTAAAATGAACTTGGTATCTTTAGGGGGAAACCATGAATCCATCGCTTTATTTGTTCTTGTTTTTTGCTCTCATCACTTGCGGAAAAGTACTCGCAAAAGAAGACGTGATTGCAACAATCACCAACGATGAAATTAAAGAAAAATATACATTCGTTGCTCAAACGGATGAAGTGAACAACACAATCAAAGCTTTTTTCAAAGACGACTATATCAATGGAAAAAAAATTGAACGTGAACTTCTTCCAAGCCAGGAACTCACTCGCGATGGTGTTATTCTTGAGAAACGTGGTGAACACACCGTCATTAATTTAAAGAGTGAGAACTTTGATAGTGCTCAAGGTGGAATGGTGACAATTGATACGCTTTACAACGGTATCAATGGAGAACGTAAAGAGTACGATTTACATCTCGCAAAATCTGCTGCGGGTTGGAGACTTTTCCGTGGAGATAAAATCATTTCGAAGTTACATATTGAAGTGAACAAGAAAGCACTGATTGGTGCAGTTGGTGTGAAAAATATTAAAATGGAGTAGCCATCGGCTACTCCATCCCTTACCTTTTTTAAGCGGCCCGCTTCGTAAATTGTTTATTTCTCTTCATTGCTTCGAACTCGTTGAGTTCATTTGCAAAAAAGTTTTTCGTTCTCTCTACTAAGCGCGAAAAAACATTCTTTAAATCAGTTTCATGTTCGACAGGAACAAGATCTTCATAACGACAGAAAATGTAAAACTCCTCATCTGGACTACGTTTAGCATTGTTCAAGTTTCCGTAGAAATTAAGAATGCGAGATTCCAGTTTGTAGAGCATGCAATCTTTTTCAACAGTCATTTCGTGCTGATCTAACTTCTTCAATCCATCTTCAATTGAATGATATTCGATTTTCTTGTAAGGAGTGACAGGAATTTTTAATTCTAAAGTCTCAGAGTTTTTAATCTTATTCAGAAAATTTTTATCGGTAATTTTGAAAATAAATCCAAATTCAGAAAGCTGATGAATCATGACTTTGTCTTCGTATACTTTGACATCGTTGTCCAATTTGAAATGAACTGGAATCGTCGCATTCAAACGGAATGAGCGAAGTGTGTAATGTTCTAGGAGAATTTTTCTCATAACGAATTGAGCATATATATCTTTATCCAGCCAACGCATAGAAGTCAGCGTGAAGTATGGCCCCTGCTCACTATCAACGGAAAAAAGAATCTCGTCTTTTCTCTCGAACCACGTCAGACGAAGACGGCTGTCGAGATACGATTCATAAAGTGAGAAGAGATCCGTGCGAATAACCTTCACTTTGTTGCACAACCAGATTTGCTGTTGTTTCAGCTGTTGAAGAGTGTCGTTTAATTTCATGAGATGGAAATTATTATTAAAATTTTTATAATGTCTTCTTTGAGCAAGACATGTTTGATCCCAGTTTGCCCAATGAAAAGATAACTCTTTAGTCAGTTTTAGGTGCTCAGTGAGATCGCGTGATCCTAGATAGTCTTTTAAAGTTGTAGGATTTGCGACGTTTTTTGGACCCATAGAAATCTCTCCGCGAAAGTAAAGAAAGCTAATAATGAGTTCATTTTAAGGCATGCCAGAGCAAAATATTCGCCTAAAAAAGAGTCCTGCCAATGGTCTTGAAATTATTCCCTTTCCTAAAAATTCATTTATCGGACAAAAGAGTAAAAAATGAGTCTTTTTTCAGGCGTTCGGGACGAAGTTATTGGAATTAATGTTATAATCGAAAAGATATGAAAAATCCTTTTGATGTCCTTGAACAAAATGCGCTGAACTTTCGCCTGACTCCTATTTCATTCAGGGAGATCTTCTTTATTGCTGAATGTCCTTGTGATGTTTACGGACAGGTTGATGGTCTCTTCAAAGTGGTTCTTCATAAACGTGCTGAAATTACCAATTCAGTTTTAAAAGATCTTCTTCAAAGAAAACTCCCTAATCTCTTTGTTATTGAAGATGATCGAGTTCATCTCCGCCACGCTCAACAAGAAAATTTGAGAAATGTTACTCGCTCACTCTCTATTGGTGATCCACTCGAAAAAGCTCGTCTGCAAACCAACCTGCTGACTTTGAATCTTGGTTATCTCTATGAAGATCCAACTGATGATTCCCTACTTTCATTGCAAGTCCAAAGTGCCAAGAATCTGGCCACGTTTCTTTTTAATAAACCTCAGATCCATGAATCGCTCTATAAAGAATTTATTAAACAAGGTCATCATTATATCTTCGCTCAGCCCTTTATCTCGACTCTCTTTTTATTAGGGGTCATGAAGCAATCACGTCTCTATATTGATAAAGACATTGAACTCTTTTTTCTCACGAGTTATTTTAAAGACATTGGAATGTCGGCCATCCCTGTTGAAAAATATAATGACGAACATCTCTCAGATGCGGATAAACTTTTGCTCGCAAGTCACCCGCAACTTTCTGTGAATATTTTAAAAGGTCGAGTGCCCCTACCGCCAAACTTTCTCAAAATTATTGAAAACCACCACATCTACAGTACGCTGACGAATCAACACAATCTGGCCACGCGTGATGATCCGAATAATATTTACGGATTTGAAACAATGATGATTTCCGTTATGGATACCGTGGCCGCAATGATTACAGATCGTCCTTTCAGAAAATCTGAATCACTCTTTCGCTCGCTTGATCTCATTTGCCTTTTGATTGGTGAACAATATCCTCAGGAATTTAAATTGATCGTTTTGTACTTCAAAAATTTTTTCAAGAACGTGTGATTCACTCGCCTCGATTGGTTGAGTAATTCCCTCCTGCATAAAATTCTTTTCAAAGTGTTGTCGTGCATGAAACACTGAGTGCATATATACATTGCCGATTAATTCTAGGGAGGGA
>CAMLRB010000107.1 GCA_946482295.1 uncultured Bacteriovorax sp.
TTTCCCACAGTGCTGGGTCCGATTGATTTAGCAGTGCCGTTTTTCTTAACTCTTTAAAAATTTTCTTACGTTCATCACACGTCGGTTTGTAATCTTCAGAATTTTTACTTGAAAAGCATTCTGGGAAAACTTTGTTGGCCACTTTGATGACATCTTTAGAATCTGTTGCAAAAAGGTAGCTCTCATTATCCTGAAGTTTTTGAGACACGCATTTACTTTTATTTGCCCCTTCTTTCTCACACTGCTTAGCAAGCTTGAAAGCGACTTCGGCCAGTTTATAACTGTTAAGCACTCCTGCACCTAATCCATTTTGAAGCGGATAGTGTGGAATTTTAAGTGCTGTTTTTTCTAAGAGTTTTTTTGCCTCTGCTGAACTAAGCGCATGTCCAGTTATGAGAGTAAAGGCCGCAAGGGCCGAAGTTACTTGAGGAGCAGCTCCGCTCGTACCGCCAAACTTGAAGGGTTTTGATTTTTTATCAAAACTCATAAGTGAATAATCAGAAGGTGCACTAATTGTTACTTCAGAAGCAAATCCAGTGAAATTGGAAGCGAGACCATTTGGTTTAAGACTTGCGACAGTCAAGGCAGTGGTTTTAGCTGAAGCCTTTCGTTTAACTTCTTCCATCATTGAAGGAATATTACCGGCAGAAGTCACAAACACTGTTGTCTTGGAGATTTTTTCGATAGCCTTTTCTATGAGCGCACTATCTTCCCAGATCATTGAGTTATTAATGTAGAGCGGACAATTTTTTTGAGTGCTACATTTTTGAGTGAAACTTTCGTAAGCGCGAATGTAATCGGAAGTGCTGACAATTTTTTCTAAATTATTATAAGGAACGATGTTTTTTGAAGGGATAATGGCAGAAGCATTTGGTCCCATTATGAGATGGCCAACCATGGTTCCATGATCCTCGTCACCAGAATCCCAGATCCCAACCAAGTTTGGTGGAATCTTTAAAGGAGGATGAATAGACTTAAGTTTTTCGCGAACAAGATCTGCGCCAGTATACTCTTGCGCCCAAAAAGGAGACAGTCCTTCCGTTTCAACAACAACAGGAGAATGCGGAACGATTTCACAACGCATTTTTTCCGAAAGGTCATTCAACTCTTTAGAAAGGACGACAACTGGCTTACGAGGCGGAGTACATGGTAATGAATCATCTTCACACTGTCCTTTGAGAACATAATCTAATTCGCAATGTTTTACTGATGGCAATTTTTTAATTTCAACACAAAATCGAAGCAACTCTTCTTCATCTGAAGTTGCCTCTTTCAGAGCAAGTGAAAGTGTTTGCATTGAAGGAAAATATTTTTTCTCATCAAGCTTGTAACGTTTTTTTAATTTATCAAAGTCAGGCGTTTTTTTACTACTCTCCGATTCTAGTTGCACGAGCACACCCAAAATTTCTTTGGATTTTTTTTCTCCAGCAAATACTTGAGCAATAAAGATGGATAAACTTAATATAAATATGAACTTCATGATGAAGCTATCGGAAAGTGTCTGGTCAATTATGACAAACTATTGTCCCGATTAAAGTTTTAATTCCCCTTCAAGCCTCTTCGCCAACGGCCCAATAACTTCTTCGCCGAAATTTAATTTTGTTCCAAACAATTCATAAATTTCGGGAACTGTTTTTGAAGCCGCGGCACTACACCCTCTCTTATAATGGGCCACTCCGTCTGCAGGATTGGCCTTGTAGCGATCCCAGATGGAAAGCGCGAGCATTTCACTGATCGCATAATCGATGAGGTAATAAGGCATTTGGAGAATGTGCATGAATTGCCAATCGACTTTTGACGTTAGATCTTCATAACCTTCATAGTCCACGCCGCTGCTGTAAATTTTTGTGAGCTCCATCCACTTCGCTCTTCGCATTTCTTTGGTGTGTCCTGGATTTGCGTAAAGCCAATGTTGAAATTCATCTCCCTGTGACGTTTTTGTGAACAATCCAATTATACTTTCCAGGCGCTCTTGTTTGATTCGCGCGCTTTGATCAGCATCGAGATATTCAGTGAGTTTTTCAAGACCCATGAATTCCATACTCATCGATCCGCCTTCAGCAACTTCTGATGTCCAGTTTTGAAGTGAATAAGGTTGAACATCTTTTCCCAGAAAATAGTGAAAGCAATGACCAAGTTCATGCAACAAAACCATGAGGTCTGATGCGAGACCAACTCCATTATTAAAAACGGAAGCTTGCTCAAAAACGGGATACATGACCATGTATCCGCCGGGTGCTTTATTTTCACGAGCATCAAGATCTAAAAGATTGTTGTCTCTGATTTTGCAAAAATAGTTGTAGAGTTCGCTATCAATCGACTTCACAATTTTACCGGCACCTTCTATGAGCGAAGCTGTGTCACCTTTTTGATAAATCATCAGAGGTTCTCTGCCTTGTACATCGACTCCGAGATCATATGGTTTTAGTGAATCGTATTTGAGTCCTGCTTTTCTTTTGGCAAGAAGTTTAGCTTTTAAAGGCAAGATGTGTTTTTTTACGGCCGCATGAAAATCAAAACAGTGTGATTCATCCCAATCAAAACGCATCATCTCTTTGAAACGATATTTTGTATAACTTTCAAAACCAGCGTTTTTAGCAAGTTGTTGCCTTAGGACAAGTAAGCGATCGAATAACTCGTCAATAGTGTCTGCGACAGCAACATTAGCTGCACCTAAACTCTCATAAGCTTTTTTGCGAGTCTCACGATCTGCAGATTTCAAGTAAGGGTACACAGCAGGGAGTGGCAACGACTCGCCCATCCACTCAACTGTCAACTTGCCTTGTATTTCTGTTAATTCCGAACAAAGTTTATCGATTTTTTTTTGAACTTCGAGATTCTCTTTGCAGAAAAGATTCACTTCATTCTTTTGATTGCGACGAAGAATTTCAAAAGGCCCACTCAGTGTTTGCGCCACAGATGATTCGAGAAACTTCTTATTTAATTTTTCGTCGTATTCTCTCACAAGCGGAGAAATCACTTGTTCGTAATGATCTTTGCGATTTTTCTTTTCAACACTCGCTACATCTGTCGTCATGAGAAAATAACTTTCTGCCATTTCGTTTACATTATGTTTGTCGATTGTGTCTCTCTGTCTTTGGAACTCCAAAGCGTCTTCTTTGCTTGAGATATTCATGGCCAATAACTCTTCATAGAGGCCTTTCATTTTTGTTGCATCGGTGATGGGAATGCTTTTTAAGGGTTGGTGTTTTTCAAAAGGGTTCATATTTTGAGACATATTTGCTCCCATGGAGATTTAGTTAGTATTCAAGCGCGAAGCAGCTTTCGGACAAGATTTTCGCTCAAAATAATGGAGTGAAACCGCATTTCATGGGAAAAACCTGCTAAAAAACCGCATTTCAGTCACTTTGAGTGAACTTTTCACTCGAGAAACCATTATTTCTTCGCTACACTTTTTATCATCACACAACTAAACAAACAACACTTAAGGAGACACGTATGTCAGAAGTAGGATTAAACAAGCCAGTAAAACTTAATAAAGAACTAGCGACTTTCTGTGGAGCAACTGAGCTTCCGAGAACTGCTATCACTCAAAAATTCTGGGATTACATCAAGGCAAACAACCTTCAAGCTAAAACTGAAAACGGAAAAGCAGAAGGCGCAGGAAAATTCATCGTTGCAGACGCTACTCTTCTACCACTTTTCAAAGCTACAAAAGTAACAAGCAAATCTTCTGGTAAAGTGACTGACTTCACTGGAATGAAAATGGGCGAAACAATCAGCATGCTTCAATTAGCATCAGTTGTTGGCGCAAACATCGAAGCTTAATTTTCTTTCAACAGGGTCTGGTTCGCCAGGCCCTTTTTTTTGCCTATAAAAACTATCCTCCCCCTTGCTCCTCATCCCCATTCTGGTATGTTCGCTCCACAAATTCAGTTTGGAGTATATATATGAAACGATTTATCGTCCTCATCAGCTTCCTCGCACCTTTTTTGGCCGTGGCCAATGAAGCCTGCGTTTCTAAGATCGCTCCAACGTTATCTGCCTCAATCCAAAGGCCAAACACTAAAGCAACAGTCCTGGCCCTTGAATATATTACGAATAAGCAGGCCTTGAATTTTCTGAAAAGCGGAAACGCTGGAAATTCACATTACATCATCCAAGGCGAAGATTTTACAGCACGTAACAATGCTATCGCACTAACGAGCAACCCGAATGTAGCTTTTTACTATTTCGAGTATGACCTCAAAGAAAAAGGTTTTTTTGGTGTAGAGATCAATTACGCTCGCATTGTTTTACTCGATAACAGAACGTGTGCTTTTAAATCACAGGTTCAGTACATCAACGATTTTGAATAAGAATTTTTTTCAAATCCCTCGTGCAAACCTATAAGACTTTTGGTATTTAAGCGCCAATTCATTTTTTATAGGGGAAAATATGAGACTTTTAATCACTGCTGCTCTCGCTGCGATTCTAATGACAATTTCTGCACAAACTCAAGCTTCAGCGGTAGACGCTCAAAGCTTCACAGGAAAATTCACTGTTGGTGATTGTACTCTTTCAATTGAAGAGCAAGCAGGTATCATTTTAGAAGATGGATTATTAAAACTTTTCTTTGAAGGTTCAAGAAGCTCATCAATTGAACTTGTGACTGAATATACAGAAGAAGAATATGCTGTGATCATGGTAAAAACTGAACCACACACATTAATCAACGAATACTTCGTAAAAGTTAACGATGGAATGCTTCTTCCAGTTCAACAAATCAAGATCGCTCGCTCAGCGACTGGTAACCGTGTTCGCATTACGTCTTTGACTTATGAAACGAACATGAAAAATGAGTGTGTTCTTTACAGAAACTAAAAACTAAAATCTAAATATAAGACGGGCCTAAATTGAGGCCCTTTTTTTATTCTGCTTTTTCCGCTAATGACTTTTTCCACTCTTTAAGAAGCGCAATCAACTCTGGCTTCACCGGGTCCCCTTTCGGTGGCATGTAATCAAAACCCATATCAAATGCATCCGTCATACGATAAATGATATCGTCAGTGTTTTTGATAATGTTTTCAATATTTGTCAGGTCCATGCGTTTTGGTTTTTTAGGGTTGTGGCAACCAGTACAGCTCTTATCAAAAAGTTCGGTTTTTAATTTGGTATACGTTTTATCTTCAACGATGATGACTGGCGTGTCTGGTTTTTCGGCAGGCGAACTTGTCTCAGGCTTTTTAACGGGATCGATTTTCGCAATCTCGTTCGTTGAAAACTTTAATGGTCCTTTGTCAGAGCTGTCGCCACAACTACCGAGAAGGATAAGACTTGAAAGAATGAATGCGGTTTTCATAGGCGCAGACTGTATCCGAAAGGTGCGTCCCGCTCAAGCAAGATCTATAGAAAATACATACTTTACCCACTGAAATCAAATTTCGTTTAACCTTATCAACATGAAAAATCTAATTGTCCTGGCCGTTCTCCTTTTAGGTACGTTCTCCATCCAGGCGCGTGAGTGCGAAGGTCAAATGATCGTTCCTTCTTTCTCATGTTTAAACCCCATGAGTGGTGCAGACGTCAGGCTCTACATTATGGAATACCAAACGTGCGCGAATGGAAAAATCGTGGAACTCGACCGCACAGTGATGGGCATGAATGAAGGGGAAGCTATTACTGAAGCCAATATCTCGATAGTATTCACGGCAGCTCGTACGAAAATAGATGCTGAACGCCGAGTGGATAATCTCACCTTTCTTATGCCTAAAGAAGTCACCATGGTGATGGAAGGGGCCGTCATTGATATTTCCGTTTCTGAGACATCGAAAATCGACAGCAATGGAAACTTTTATTTCCCAGGGACTTTCTCAGTGAAAAAATCCAATGGGAAAGTGAAAAATGGTAAACTCATTTGTTCAGTGGAGCACTAATGAAAGTTTTATTTTTAAGTTTATTAATTGCTCAATCAGCGGGTGCAATTACTGTTCACGATGCGGACAAAGTTTCTGAATTAGTGACAGATGCTATTCTTAAGAATCAGGAAACAGAAAGCACAGGAGTCTCCGTAGCGATATTTAATAAGAAGGAAATGGTTTTTCAAAAAGGTTTTGGTTACGCCAATGCTGATGAAAAACGTCCAGTGACAAACAAGACGGTTTTCGCCATAGGTTCAACAACAAAAGCTTTTACTTCACTCTCTTTAAAGTTGCTGGAAAATAAAGGATTGCTGAAACTTAATGACCGCGTAATTGATCACTTAAGCGACTTCAAACTCTCCAATGAAAATATCACTCAACAAGTTACAATCGAAGATTTACTCAGTCACCAAGTGGGTCTTCCTCGCCATGATCTCATGTGGATGTTGTCTGATTTCTCACGTGATGAAAATTATCGTCGTTTGCAATATTTAGCGTTTCCAGAAAATGCGGAAGAAAATTTTCGCAAGAAATTTGTCTATAACAACTTTATGTTCACCGTAGCCGGAAAAATCATAGAAGCTAAAACCGGTGATACTTATGAGTCCTTTATTGAAAACACACTCTTCAAACCTATCGGGATGAACGACACGTTTGTCACTGTTCCGAAAAATTATTCTGATCTCGCTGAACCTCATTACAAAACATTGATTGTTCCTCACCGTGACATTAAAGACATGGCGCCTGCGGGAAGTTTCTATTCAACGTCAGGTGATATGGCGAAATGGATTCAAACCTTTATGAATAAAAAGTGGGAAAATCAAGATGATCTCTTCCGAGCACGAATTGGACTGGATAATGAAAAACCAGATCTCGATTATGGCTATGGACTAGCGTGGATGGTGAATACTATTCGTGAAGATGCTCACTGGTATCTCCACAATGGTGCGATTGATGGTTTTTCAGCATACGTTCTTTTTTCACCGCAACTAGATCTAGGTGTCGTAGTATTGATTAATCAAAATGGTTCGGGCATTGCTGATCACCTGGCCTTAGCATTGTTGAAGTATGAAGTTGCCAAACTTCCCGTCAAAAAAAGTTTTACTGAGTCTACTCCTTTAAAACTAGGGGGAGTGGATATCGCTTTAGATCTTCGTCACACATCTCCATCTCTCCTGCGCGAAAATGAGTTGTCATTCGAAAATAACGGTTACGGCGTGATCAAAACGTTTTCAGCTGAAGGAAAAAACTACGTTGATTATTACGGAAATATCTGGGAAACCAAGCCGTTCGAGCACGAATATTTCACGGTAATGACTGATCTTATTTTAGGCGGCGATCACTACGATTTTCCCATGAGGATTACAACGGAAAGTGTGGTGGCACCTTTTGAGAGAGAGGTGCCATTCTTAGAATTTAAGCCAACGGCAAACTAGTAGATCAGATCGATCGAAACAAGTTTACCGCGAAGGTTATAACGAGTTTCAAGTTTAATCACCGATTCCATTTCTGTGTTGTGGTAAGCGTGAAAGACTCTGTAGCCCACTTGTTTACCTTCAACATTAAAAAGAATTGATGAATACATATACATCATGCTTGTGGAGTCATCCGGCCAGATTCCGAGTTCAATAACATTATAGAAATCAACGATTGCAGGGAGTGCATCGACATCGACTTTATTTTTGAGGGATGTATTATAAACTTCACGGGCTCCACCTACTTTCGTACAAAGGGCCACAAGGTGAGAGATTTCTTTAAGACCCGGGCACATGCTCTCTTCAACATCGCGAAATTCAGTTGATGCGAAAGCTGAAGAGGCCAGTGTAAAGGCAATAGCTGCGATAAGTGATTTCATGAGTCCCCCTAAATTTGACCTAAATTTGAATTGAGGACTTCTATCCAAAAATCATCTTGAGGGGAATTTCAAAAATTCGATGCTTTCTATCTTTTATAAGATTCCGTGGCCTCACCACTCTCTGCCTGCAGTCTTTCAACCGCCCCTAAGACCAGCGAGCCCAGGATCGCTTGTTCGGCCGAGCAGACCTTATTAAACCGAATAGCGACTTCGTTACTCATCCCAAAGGCTTGAACATTGTATTTGACGGCGAGGTTCTGCATATCGGCCTTCATTGATGAATAGCTGATAAATTTCGCGAGGGGATTTTCACTATTGTAAGTGAATTCGCCATTGACGATTTTTCCGATCACAATATCTTGTTTGTCCCAGTTAAGTTTGTAATCTTCGTGATTGGAAATGGTAATATCGCCATTTTCTTCCCAGTGACCTGAGACGTTTTTACAATTCCACAAGAGTTGACGGCAGTGACCACTCCAACTGGCCACGCGGTTATACGCGCTCACGGCGGTGGGCGGAAACCAAAAAGGACTCTCCTTCCAGACTTTACAGGTTTCGTCTTGCTCGAGTTTATCCACTGAAGCGCAGCCGAATAGAGTTAATACGAGGACAAAAAAAGGTAGAATTTTCATACCTTCATTGTTTCACTGAAATGATCCTTTTCAAAGACCTCTGGGCGTTCTAGATTCGCTCAAACTTGATTCAATGGAGACTCCTATGAAATTCGCCTTCGCTTTACTTTTGGCCATTTTCTTTTCTGCATCAGCGTCAGCGTATGATGAAGGGATAAAGACTCAGCTTCTTTACTGTTCTGAGAAATTTTCAATTTTAGAAGTTTATCAGGAAAACGGAGTGACTTATGTGAGCCGTATGCTTTTGCTAGATCGTGTAAGAGGAAATCCTTACGTTTATGGAAGCATTTCGCAAACTTCAACAGCTGTCATCGAAGCACAATCAGTGATAAAAACAGCAGACTCTCTTATTTTTAAGTTGGAAGATGGAAAACAACTTACAATTAAAATTATTAAAGATGTACCAGAAGAAACTATGAAGATTCAGATCCTTTCTGATGCCGAAAATGCTGAAATTCAATTGAATGCCATTCTCGATTCAGAAGGAACACCGTTGGAATTCTATTCTTTGGACTCTTGCGAGATTAAATAATTACAAAAACTATCATCTAGAGACACGCCCTTTAAAAACTTCATATGATTTCTCCATAAATTTACTAAACCTGTTTATGGAGAAACACATGAAAGCAATTTTACTTGCCGCTCTTTCTTTAATGTCTGTATCAGCATTCGCAATGCCAAAAGTTGGTGATTCTGTAACTTATAAAATCATCACAAACGGAATGACACTTTCTCAAAAAATCGAACTTACTGCTTACAATGCAAGCACTGATTCATTCACTCAAACTGAAACGACAACTTACCAAGGTCAAACTCAGAAAGAAGTGAACACTGTTGCTGCTGAAGAAATGATCAACGATCAAACTGCTGACATGATGATCACTTACTGTGAATCACAAATGGGTGGAAAACTTCAAACGATTACAGTGACTGCTGGAACATTCAAAGCTTGTTCAGTTTTCGATCCAGCTACTCAAAGCCAAGTGTGGATGGGAAAAGTTCCATTTGGAATGATTAAACTTCAAGGTTCACAAGTTTCTGCTGAACTTATGAGTTTCACGAACGGAAAATAATTTCAGAATGATTTAGGCCCTGGGAAACCGGGGCTTTTTTTAGAGACTCTTAAGCGGTTTTGCTCTCAACATTTCTCTATTTGCGCCTCGAGATCCCATCTCTGTCACTTTCGAATCAAACTCTTTCGTCTCCCCTCTCCATGAATCAAAAACATATTTTTTTCCATCGGGAGATATCAGCTGTGAATACGCGTGAGCGACTTGATCGCCCTTATCTTTAGTTGATGTTTCATCGTAAAAATCAATCGTGTAACCTTTAAAACGAAGATACATAGACTCCGGCGTACTGGAATCCAAAAAGCGATAGACCTGCTCCACACAGACGAGATAATCAGATTTTTTTGATACGTCCATATTGGTATTTTCTTTTAAAACACCAAACGCAATCGAAGGAAGATTGTTTGTCACGTAAGCTCGAAGTCCACCGCGACCGGGAGCACGCTCCCCATTAACGACAAGACGATTCATGTAAATGGTAAGGAGATCATTATGTAATTGTTCTGTTGAAGAATCTTTTTCGAGTTTTGCTAAACGCGAATGAATAGCGAGAAGTTTTTTTGCCTCTTCATCAAGATGAGGCATGCACGCTTTAGGTGTATTAATCGGTGCGAGTATAGAATCGCAATCAAGACGTCTTTTAATTTTCGATTGAAGACTTGGATCTAATTTTATATCGCGACACAAGTGTGCATATGAAAGTTTATTAATCGCAACTTTCGTCACCTCTTGATTGCAAAGCTCTCCACTGATTTTCACACTGCTGCTGATGAATTGATCGAGTTTCGATTCATCGGGAAGTGCGTATTCGCGACAGCGAACTTGCGATGATTTTTCAATCGCGTGGTTGTTCATGGAAAATAGTAAGAGGCCGGTGGCCATCAGGAACTTCATACATGTTCATTATAAAAGGCTTCGGAATTTCAAACAATTGAGCATATTCATCCTCTTAGTTTTCGATAGGTTAGCTTGTTTTTTAGTCATTAAGAGTGCCCGTGAAAAGTGCCAAAAGCCTAGACACCCCCTCTCATTTTTACAGTCGGATCTTCTAACGGACCTTTGGGACGGCCATACTCAAGAGATGAAAAAATTAGTTATTCTCTTGAGTCTTATCGTTTCAGGTAACGTGTTCGCTAAAAACATCTGTGTATGCCAGACCGGCGCTGAACCTGTTTCGGAAATTAAATTTTTTAAAGCAGGCTGCTCCGCCTGGTTAAAAGTTCAACGTTGTGATGAACGTAAAATGGTTTCGATTAATGACGATCTTGATGCCCTATTAAAAAATTCAGAAAATGGTGGAACATTAAAATTGGGTTATGTTGGCCACTGGTCTAGTTCTAACCAGACAAATCATTTCCTTAAAGAAAGAATTATTCCACTTTCAAAGAAAAAAAATATGAATGTGAACATTGATAATAGCGCATGCAGTGCTATGAGTGATGCTTTCATCGTTCAAGATTTACTCACAAAAGCAAAAGAAGAGGGCCTGCAAACGAAAATCACCTTCAAAGGTAATCAGGCGATCTCTCTCGGCTTATGGAATTGGTTTATCGGTTTCACTTACAATCTTCCAGCAACAGCTTCTACAGAATTTCAAAATGCAAAATTCCCGAAGTGTGAAGAATTTGAAAACAAAAGCTGCTCGGAATCTTTCCAGGATAAGGAGAATGGATTTTGTGTGAACGAAATTCGCCAACTCGAACGTTTGCAATGTAACAAAATGGAAAAGATAGTTGTAAATAGTGAATCAGAAATGAAGGTTATTGAGCATAGTTGGGAACGAAAGGCCATTCATGCAGAACCATACTTAGTGAAGGCCTTTGATTCGCAAAAAAACGAAGTCGCCTTAAACGATTCAAATGCTTCGCGATTTAGAATTTATAAAGCTGGTGATCCGAGTTCCCAGTTCGAATTAACATCGAAATCTTATGCTCTCGACATTGTTCGTTCACAGAACGAATATCAAAAGTACATTTATAAGAGAGCGTTGGAGTGGCGGGAATAAAAATTCCTTAGAGTGGGTCCAAACCTGATAATGCTTTATTTTCTTTTCAATGCTGCGAGATTGATTCTTTCAGATTTTTTTCTATAAATTGACGTTCTAGAATTTTGAGTAATTTCTAGTTTTTTGAAATCTAGCTTATCAACGTCGAATCCATAATAATATTTAATCAAAAATTCATTCTTTATTTTTTTTACAAATTTCAATCTAAAATAATCAGCACCATTGGGATAAGCTTTGGAAATATTTTTTGCTTTAACAATCGTTATTCTTTTTCCTGTAATGCAATCGATAACACCTATTTCAGGCTTTCCAAATATTGGACCAGTTGCAAAGAATAAATTATCATCAAATTCCTTATAGCTCTCGACATCGATTAAAACGTTTTGCCCAATCTTGATTTCAACGAAGCTTCCATCCCTAATATTTTTTTCTAGCCGGCATAAAGCTTCAGAACTTTGAATGTAAAAGAATGAAAACAATACTGACGTGAAAAACTTCATCGCACATCGACCTGGAAATTAATTTTTCAATGAGATTAAAAGACAAATTGATCTGCTTCAAGCAGTAATATTACAATGGGAATAATTTCGTCCCGAAGTGAATCGGACCGAGGGACCGAGGTGCCAGGCCGGGTTCAGACAGCCAGTGCAACTTTAGTATTATAAAAAACCTCAAAAGGTGT
>CAMLRB010000108.1 GCA_946482295.1 uncultured Bacteriovorax sp.
CCTCTTTAAATACGTTCACGAACTCTGGACGCTCCGGACGAGGACCGACAAAAGACATTGTTCCATTAAGAACGTTGAACAATTGAAGAAGTTCATCAAGGTGACTAGCGCGAAGAAATTTTCCAAGTCTTGTTACGCGTGGATCGTTTTTTGTAGAAAACACAGCTCCCGTATTTGCTTCAGCATCAGCAACCATTGTTCTGAATTTGTAAATTCTAAAAAGTTTTCCATCCTTACCTACTCTCACTTGAGAATATAGAACATCACCTCTCATAAAAAGTTTTATAGCGATACTCACAATGAGAAGTATAGGTGAAAGTAAGATGAGTAAGAAGATAGCGAATGATACTTCAAAAATCAGACTGGCCGTTTCGCCAATTCTTATTTGCTTAAAAAGGGGTGAATCTGAATAGAAATACGAGGCCAGATCAAATTCTGACTTTTTATAGTTGCCAGATGTGACTGAAGTTAAATGATTCATAGTAAACTCCGATCGAATGAAAGAAATCGTTTTAATTATTTTTGTCTAAAAATTCAATTTAAAGTTTTATGAAATTTGCCCTAACTTTTTCTCCCAATTCACAGCGGTTTCCACGATGTAAGAGAGATCGTTATATTTAGGTTCCCAACCAAGTACCGCTTTAATTTTTTCTGCTTCAGATATGAGGGCCACCGCATCTCCGTCTCTTCGAGGAGAAACTTTTACGTTTAATTTTTGACTAGTTAATGCTTCGATTTCACTTAAAACTTGCTTCACAGAAAAGCCAAATCCATAACCACAGTTAAGAACCTGCGATTTTTTATTTTTATCGAGATAATCAAGAGCATCTAAATGTGCTTGAGCAAGATCATCCACGTGAATAAAGTCACGAATACATGTCCCATCGAATGTTTGATAATCATCACCGAAAATAGACATCGATTCTCTTTTACCAGTCGCAAGCTCCGCGGCCGTTTTAATGAGATGTGTGGCCTTTGGAGTTGATTGACCGATCTTCCCTTCTTTACTTGCACCAGCGACGTTAAAGTATCTGAGGGCCACATAGGAAAAGTCATGAGCATTTGCTACATCTTCGAGCATCCACTCAGTCATGAGTTTTGAACGTCCATAAGGATTGATGGGATTCGTAGGTGTTTTTTCAGAAGCAATTCCGATATCTGGCATTCCATAGACGGCCGCAGTTGAAGAAAAAATAAACTTCTTTGTGCCAAACTTTAAACATGTATTAATAAGATTAAATGTATTGAGAGTATTGTTTTTATAATAAAGCGTGGGGTTTACAACACTTTCAGGAACGACAATACTTCCTGCAAAGTTAAGAACTGCCTCAATTTTATAGTTAGTAAAAATTTTATCTAGAAGCTCTTGATCTCCAATATCACCAACAATTAACTCTCCATAGAGGATGTTTTCTTTTCTTCCTGTTGAGAGATTATCAAGAACAAGTATGTCTTTTGTTCTTTTTCCCAAGAGAGAAATAACATGTGAGCCTATGTATCCAGCTCCGCCTGTTACTAAAATCGTCATAAAGCTTTTCCTTCAAAAAATTTCGACGAACGTAACACGCGAAACATTTACGATTAAGGGCGTTGAAAATTTTATAGTTATAAAGTGGTCGACGCGTTTTTTTAGATTCACTGTCCCGAGTTGTGAATGATAAAAATTTTTGTGATGAAATATTCACAAATCAACATTGCGAAGTATGACGAACTAATTTGATGACAAAAAAAAGAGACCGGAACTTCCGGTCTCTTTTAAAAATATCTGCTGATGAATATCAGTAAATGATTATCTATTGTGCTCTTCTAGAAGGAGATCTCTAATAAAAACACCTTCTCCACCTGTCCCGCCTTTTAAAGTCCAATCGGAATTAAACATGCGTGGACCCCAGAGTGTATCAAACGACCAAGCTGTCCAACTTGTGTTGTATGTGCGCATCCAAGATTCGAACGCTGTCCCGAACGACAAATCCCCGCCTTCTGTCCCGCCTGTTTCAAATCCCCATTCAGTAAAGAACATAGGATACTTTTGGATGACTGGAAGATAGCGCGAGTTCCACATTGTTTCTGTTTGATTGCTATAAACATGTCCAACGTAAACGAGATTAGATCCTGCAACCGGATCAGTTGCGGCACCTGCCATGTGTGATGACCAATAAGGACCACCAACGAGAATGAGGTTTTGGGGAGCAACACTTCTAATGAGATTCACTGCTGGTTGAGCGATTGTTGTTTTCCATGTTGACCAATTATCAGGAAGAATTGGCTCATTGAAAATTTCATAAAGTACGTATGGATTGTTTGCAAATTTTGGGGCCATGTAAGACCAGAACTGTTGAACTTTGGGCCATAGGTTTTGATAGTCACTCACATAGTGAAGATCAATGATGACATAAATTCCTTTCGCCGTTAATTCATCGACGAGAGGCTTCACATGAGCATTAAAATACTTTTCACCACCATTTGTAGTACTGAACCATCCTTCATCTGGATAATTAACGTTACCTGGTAGAATGGGAAGACGTACAACTTCAGCAAAGTATTGATCAGTCGCCAAGTTTGCAACAGTTCTCGCGGTCGCTCCTGGTCTCTCCCATGTTTTTTTATTCAAGTGTTCAGGGTCAGCAATATTCACACCTTTTAAAACAACTTGAAGACCTTGATCATCGACGATTTTATTTCCTTCAACTCGCAGCCATCCTTGAGTTGTTGATGGCGGTGGAGGAGTTGTTGGAGGCGGAGGTGTTGGTGTGGGAGAAACACCTTTCCCTGTTAATGAAAGAGTTGCTTCTGTCCACGTCCAGGTTTTACCTGGATAATAACCTAGAACATATTGTCCGCTGTAATCACCTGCACTTGTTGGAGCAAACTGAATGTTGACCGAACAAGTTTTGTTCGCATTCACAATGTATCCTTTCGACTGATCATACTTACAAGTACCACCTGTTAATTTAAAGAAACTGCTTCCCGTGAACCAATAGCTATCCAGTCGAACTTGAGAGTTGCTGGCGTTTTTAACTGTGTAGGTAATAGTTTTCGTACTCCCCACATTGACATCACCAAAAGCTGTTGGATTGACGAATGTAATAGGTGCGGCCATCGCGGCTTCAGAACTGACAGCAAGGGCAAAGGCCAAACTCGCAATGTACTTCCATGTCTTCATTAAGCGTCCTTGATCAAATTAATTTGAAAAACGTATTCTTTTTGTTTCGGATGAAACGAAAATCATCTTGATTCTTTTTAAAGAACTTTATGAAGCATGTTAGATGCCAATGAAATGCGTAGTTTAAGAGTGAAAATGGGACTGAGTATTTAAGTTTAAAGGAGTTGCTCAGTGATAAAAAATCACTGAGCAATTTAGTTTTAAAGCATGATTCGGAGTTCTGACATTTGTTTGATTTCGTCCCGAATTTTTGCTGCATCTTCAAAGCGAAGATCTCGGGACGCTTCTTTCATTAACTTTTTAAGTTCTTCAATACGTTTATCAATCCCCTCAGCGGATAAATGTTCAATCGTCGCTTTTTTCTTAGGGCCTTTTTCTTTTTTCGTTCCACGAAGAGTTTCGATAACTCCACCGCTCACGTTTTTGCTAATTGTTTTAGGTGTAATACCTTTAACGAGGTTGTACTCTTCTTGAAGTTTACGGCGTCGCTCAGTTTCACTAATCGCCTTCGCCATCGATTTTGTTGTTTTGTAAGCGTAAAGGATAACTCTCCCCTCTGAATTTCTCGCTGCTCGCCCGATGGTCTGAATAAGTGATCTTTCAGAACGAAGAAAGCCTTCTTTATCCGCATCGAGAATGCCAACGAGGGAAACTTCAGGAATGTCTAATCCTTCTCTTAAAAGGTTGATCCCTACAAGAACATCAAATTCACCAAGACGAAGATCGCGGATAATTTCCATTCGCTCAAGTGTATCAATATCGGAGTGTAGATAACGAACGCGAACACCTGAACTTGTAAAATACTTCGTAAGTTCTTCTGCTAATTTTTTTGTAAGAGTTGTAACTAATACACGTTGATTTTTAGCAACGGTTTTTCTGACTTCTTTTAGAAGATCATCAACCTGAGTTTCTGCAGATCTTACTTCAATAAGAGGATCAAGAAGACCGGTAGGACGAATAATTTGTTCGACATATTCACCACCAGTTTTTTCCAACTCGTATTCAGCGGGAGTGGCCGAAACATACATGACTAGGTCTTGTCGTGCTTCGAATTCGTTAAACTTCAGTGGACGATTATCGAGTGCAGATGGTAGACGAAAGCCAAAGTTTACCAAGTTTTCTTTTCTTGCACGGTCACCGCGATACATTCCACCAACTTGAGATATGGAAATGTGGGACTCATCGATAATCATAAGAAAATCTTTGTCGAAATAATCAATCAATGTTGGCGGAGGATCTCCTGGCATGGCCCCCGTGAGATGGCGGGAATAATTTTCAATCCCTGAACAATAACCAAGCTCTTCCATCATTTCTAAATCAAAAAGTGTTCTTTGCTCAATACGTTGTCTTTCAAGGAGTTTTTCTTGCGATTGAAGCTCTTGAATGCGATCTCGTAATTCAATTTTAATATTTTGAATAGCAGACTTTAACCGGCCTTCACTTACAACGTAATGAGACTTAGGAAAGATGACCGCATATTGTAGCGATTGAATAACTTTTCCTCGAAGAGGGTCAACCATTGCAATGCTTTCAACTTCATCTCCAAAAAATTCGACACGAACAACATTGCTTTCTTCGTGCGAAGGAAAAACTTCGACAATATCTCCACGAACTCTAAAACAGCCGCGGGAAAAATCAATGTCGTTTCTTTCATATTGAATCGCAACCAAGGTACGAAGAAATTCATCTCGATCGAGGACTTCCCCTACTGAGATGGTGGCCTTCATCGCCGAATATTCTTCTTTGGAACCGATACCATAAATACATGAAACAGAGGCCACAACAATAACGTCATCGCGCTCAATGAGACTTCGTGTGGCCGAGTGACGAAGTTTTTCAATCTCTTCGTTAACGGCTGAATCTTTTTCAATATAGGTATCTGTTCCGGCCACATAGGCTTCGGGCTGATAATAATCGTAATAGGAAACGAAATATTCAACAGCATTGTGAGGAAAAAATTCTTTGAACTCAGCATAGAGCTGGGCCGCAAGAGTTTTGTTATGGGCAAGAACTAGAGTCTTCTTTCCAAGCGCCTCAATAACATTGGCCATGGTAAACGTTTTACCTGAACCAGTTACACCCAAAAGTGTTTGTTTGCTTTTCCCTTCTTTAAATCCTTCCACAAGTTCCTTAATGGCCTTGGGTTGATCTCCACCAGGTGGAAAGGGAGTTTCGAGCTTAAAAATTGATTTTTTTTCTTTCTTCATGACTGTTTTGACTTCTATAATGTTCTTATGAAATTACAAAGCAAAACAGCAAATGGCAACATGCTACCAAGTCCCCTCCAATACAAGAACAATCAACTCTTCTTTGATGGAGTGAAACTACAAACGCTTGCCGCGAAAAGACCGACTCCTTTTTACTTATATAGCAAGAAAACGCTCAAGCATTATTTCACCCATTTTCTTGAGAGTTCTCGTCGCTATGAAATCCCTTCTCCTCTCGTTTGTTATGCTTTGAAGGCCAATTCAAACATTGAAGTCCTAAAGACCTTAAAGGCCCTGGGAAGTGGGGCCGATGTTGTTTCCGGTGGCGAACTTAAGAAGGCCATCAAGGCCGGAATTGATCCACAAAAAATCGTCTTTTCAGGAGTCGCTAAGTCTGAAAAAGAAATTGTTCTTGCGTTAAAAAGTGGAAAAAAAGGAATTTATTCCTTTAACGTCGAATCGATTGAAGAACTGGCCATGATTAATGATCTGGCCAAGAGAGAAAAGCGCCAGGCACGTGTGGCCTTTAGATTAAATCCAAAAGTCGCGGCCAAAACACATAAACATATTTCAACGGGAAATAAGACCCACAAGTTTGGTCTTTTAAAAGAAGACATTATTGAAGCTCTGACAGTCCAGGAATTCTGGACGAATACAACGTTGGTTGGACTCTCCATCCACATTGGAAGTCAGCTAACGGAAATGAAGGCAACAGTTCAGGCCATTAAAGAGCTCGCCAAACTCGCACTTGAAATCAAAATTCCTCTGGAATTTTTAGATGTCGGTGGTGGACTGGGAATCGATTACACCAAAGAAGAAAAACTCAAACTTGCTTCCATCGATCACTACATGGAAACAGTCTCTGAAGCTTTAAATGAATTTTATTATTCTCAAACTGATCATTGCCCACGAGTCGTTTTTGAACCAGGAAGAATTCTTGTTGGGAAAATGGGTGTACTCGTTTCTCGCGTCGTCCGCACGAAATTATCAGATCGCAATCACTTCACGATTATCGATGCAGGAATGAATGATCTTATTCGACCGGCGCTCTATGAGGCGTATCACGAAGTTCTTCCTGCTGTGATGGACAAAGATCTTATCACTACAGATATCGTTGGCCCAATCTGTGAAACTTCAGATTGTTTTGGGACTAAAAGAAAACTTCCTAAACTCTCCGGCGGCGATCTCGTCGTTATCGACAATGCTGGAGCTTATGGACACACGATGGCCTCAAACTACAATGAAAGAGAAATAGCGAAAGAGTATCTTATCTGATTAGTGAGAGCACATCTTCAAAGAGATATCATCACTTGGTTGATGGAGCCCCAGTTTTCCATACATGGAAGAGGCATATTTAAGAATCTCTTCATTATCTGTTTTTAAAACGGGCCTTATGATGACTCCATCTCTATATGTCGGAGTATAGGCCACATTCACTATCTTCGCTTTCTCTATTTTGGATTTCGAAATTCCCAAGTAGGCCACAGTTCCAGTTTGTTTTTCTAAACCATTTTGACTGGCAACAAAATTTCCCAATGAATAAATGATTAAAGTCTCTCTTCCATTTTTTGTAACATATTTTTCCCATGGCTGCAGCACATGCGGATGAGAGCCAATTACGGCAATAGCGCCAGCATCTAGATATTTTCTCGCATAATATTTTTGATAATCTCTCGGTGTGGGCGAATATTCTACTCCCCAATGTGGAAGTACGACTAAAGCGTCCACATCCGAACGCTTGGAAACGTCTTTTATGATCTTGAACAACTTATCCGTTTCACAGAAGAGAACCTGGTCATTGTTATCAGGAATATTTATATATTCGGTACATCCTACAAAGGCCACTCGCATATTTTTAATAGGCACAATAGTAAAATACTCTCCATGAGGTTCATCAGATTTTCTTGTACCTACCAGCGGGAAATTAAGAGCACGAGCAGCAGATATCGATTTATCAATTCCAATGCTCAGTCTATCCATGGAATGATTATTGGCCATCGTAAGAAGATCAAAACCAGATTTTTTTAAATCTGAAAAAATTCTTGGATGATAATTAAAAATGTAATTGGTTCCGGAATAAACAACATCATCGTAAATGAAACCTACATCTCCTCTATCTTTTCCATTTTTATCAATTCCTTCTGCCACTGGTCCTTCAAGATTGGCCACTGAAAAATCGGCCTTATTGATCAACGGATCTGTTCTTTTCCAAATTTGGTCAAAATGTTTGGTTTCGGAAACGACTGACTGGTAGAGCGCTTTGTGAATGAGTATATCGCCGACAAATGAAATGACGATGGGCCGATTATTTGGATCACAAGAAGTAGAATATTTTAAATCGAGAGGATTTTCAACAATCACGTCTTGTGAATAGACAGTGCATGAATAGAGAATAAAAAATAGTAAGCGCATCTTCATGGAAAACTCCTCTTAAAGGAAATTTTTTTAGATACGCTTGTTTAGTATTTATCTTTATAGTTTGCAAGAAGTGACGTGAGGATTTATTTTTTCTGGCGTCGCCTCATAAAGAAACCCAATGTATTCCCTTCCAGCTATTTTTGGCACAGTCCAATTATAACTTGGATATTTTTTCATGTATTCGTTCTTCTTCGCTGAAGGAAGTTTTTCCCATTCTTTGATAGACCATTTTTCAAATTCTGGACATGCAACGTGATAAGCATGAATACGTTCATGATTTAGTGTCAGCATCATATCTAGCATTACACTTTCGAGTGTCGCATTTTCTTGTTGAAGTGAGGCGTAAGGATTAAGACCAATAAGGGCCACTTTGTTTTTTAACGTGTCTGCCAGATTAACAACGCTCACTTCACTTTCTTTTAACACGCGAGCTTTACACTGTTTCCCGGCCGCATTAGTTTTTAACCATGCTTGATATTTGTCTAAATCTTCATTGAGAATCGAAAAGCCTGAAGCATTACTGGCCATATCATCTGGAGAAAAAGTTGTAGGGCTAATCCAATTTCTAAAAACGAAATAACAATAAGCAATCGCTGGCAAATAGTTAGGGTCATTGAAAGCGAGAAATTCTACTTTACTATCAATTGGGCTTTCTTTTGCCTTGAGGTCAGTAGGTTTTACGGGAGCAATGTCATTAGTCCCTGATTTAGAAAAAAGTTTTGATTGAACTTCGTCGCAGATGGAAAGTTTTTCTTTTTTAAATTGAAATGTAGCTTTGCAAAGACTGTGAAAATCAGATTTCGGTTCAGAAGAAAATAATGGTGAAACAATTAAGAAAGAAAGAAAAAAGATTTTCATAGTTATCCTAAATAGTTTTGATAAAACGAGAACGATCAAAGCGAATACGTGGTCCATAGATACCACCATCTGCTCTTTTTCCAGCACTGACAATCATGACGATTTTCGCTTTTCGTGGAAGTCCCATGGCCTTCTTAACTTTGCACGAGTCAAAGCCTTCCATCGGACAGGTATCATATCCGTGTGCGCGAAAAGCAAGCATAAGATTTTCACACGCCAGCGCACAAGACTTAATTGCCCAAGTGTTTAACTGAGAAGTTGAAATCGGCTCACGTGGAACAACTTTAAAGAGTCCAACAATCGTATTGAAGAGCCACTTAAAGGGAGTCAGGATCGAGAATGGTCCCATTGTATAAACGAATGGTGCGAGTTTGGTGTAATACAAAATCGCCGAGCGAGGTGGTTTAACTGGCATTTTATACAATTCTTCCAGCATCATTTTACAATGCTCGCGCCAGTTATCGGCCCTTGCCACACAAACAATCATTTCAGCAGCAGTTGCCGCTGCCGGTTGTGAAAATGAAGCATGGACAACTTCGTCCCAAACTTTTTTATCTTTTATACGATAAAATTCCCAAGCTTGAAGATTGGAAGAATTGGGAGCAAGCAGAGCGAGATCCAGGCAGTCATTAACGACTTCATCAGGAATTTTTTCGGCCGTGTATTTACGGACAGAACGTCTTGCTTCAACACATTTTCTAAATTCAACAGGGTTAAAATAATCTTTTCCTGCAAGTTGATATTCAGTATTTCCAGGAAAGTCTCCGTTCATTTCAGTGAAGACATTTTTTTGATCACTCATATTTTTTTTTCGAGATTAAGGTTGGTAATTTCATAACCCATTTTTTCATAGAGATTGCGTGCCACTAGATTATGACCAAAGACATGAAGACCAATATGTGAAAGCCCAATCTTTTTCACTTCTACTTCCAAAAGTTTCAAAGCACGCTCTCCATACTTTTTTCCACGTTCGCTTTCATTGACAACGATATCGTAGATAAAGGCCTTGCGGTTATCTTCTGCACCTCGCACACCGAACCAAAGGATTCCAACACTTCTTCCGTCATCTTTCATTGAATAAAGAAATTGTTCTTTGGAATGTAGTCCATCGGGTAATAAGCGAGACATATCATCTTCTGCTTTTTTCTGGGCTTCACTGTAAGAGAGTCCGCTTCGATGAAGTTCATCGCGATAACTATTTTTACTTTTTAAGTGCCATTCAGAAAACTCGCTTTCCGTCATGGGAACAAGCTGAAATGAATCATTCACTTACTTATAACTCCACGTGACTGTGCCATCAGGATTGTCTTTCACAACAACACCTAATTCATTCAGACGATTTCTGATTTCATCAGAACGTCCCCAGTTTTTGGCCGCTCTTGCAACTGAACGTTCAGCAACAAGGGCCTCGATTTCAGCGTCGTCGCCACCAGAATTTCCGGCCAAATGTTTGCGGGCCGTATTGAGCTGCTTTAAAATCTCTGATGGTTTGTCATGGACAAGACCAGTTGATTCTTTAATGAGGTTAAAAACGTTTTGAACTTCACTGATGTACTCTCTGCAAGCACCCTCTTTCATGAGACGGTTTGTATCTTTGATAATTCCAAAAAATGTTCCCATCGCAGCTGGTACGTTAAAATCATTCGCAAGCTCTTCTTTGATATGAGTATAAGCTTTTTGAACTTTTATAATTTCTTCGTGGTCAACTTTATCGCTATAAATTGGATGCTCGAGTGAAAGAGCGCATTCATGAATACGTTCAATCTCTCCAATGGCCTTAGAGATCGCCTCTTCTGTCCAATCAAGTTTCGATCGATAGTGAACAGAAAGAAGAATATGACGTAAAATGGCCCCCGAAAATTTTTCAGTAAATTGTCTGATCGTCACGACGTTTCCGAGTGACTTAGACATTTTTTCAGAACCAAAATTTAAAAATTCGTTGTGACACCAATTATTACAGAATGGACATGAGTTCGCCGCTTCTGATTGCGCAATTTCATTTTCATGGTGAGGGAAAAGAAGATCGACTCCGCCGTGGTGAAGATCGATTGTCTCACCTAAGTGTTTTTTGGCCATCGCTGAACATTCAATATGCCAGCCAGGACGTCCTTTTCCCCATGGGGAATCCCAGCTCCATCCTTCTTCCGGTTTTGCCGGTTTCCAAAGGACGAAATCAGAAGGATGTTTTTTTTGTCCATCAACCTCAACTCGAATTCCATGTTGAAGAGATTCAAGCTGAACCTTCGATAGTTTTCCGTACCCTTCAAACTTAGGAACATGATAATACACTTCGCCATTCACTTCGTACGCGTAACCATTCTTGATGAGATCAACGATCATCTGAATAATTTCTGGCATGGTTTCACTTACTGTAGGTGTTACAGTTGCCGGAAGCATTCCCAGGCATTCCATATCGGCATTACACTCGCGAATAAATTCATCTGCGTGAGCTTTAGGATGAATGCCGCGAGCTCTAGCTGCTTCTAAAATTTTATCGTCAACGTCAGTATAATTTCTAACGAACTTCACGTTAAACCCCAAAGTTTTCAGTGTACGGTGAAAGAGATCACCAACAACTAATGCGCGAGCATTACCAACGTGAAGAAAATTATAAGTTGTGGGTCCACAGCTATAAAAACGAATACAGTTGGGATCAACTGGTTTAAGGACATCTTTTTGACGGGTGAGATTGTTAAAAAGTTTGATTTCCATTTTCGCTAGACCCTCAGCTTAATTGCTAAGCTTAAAGTCTAACATAAAAAGACGAATGAAGGGCCGATTCAGCCGCCGAAACTCAAAAAAATAGTAAAGATTTTAAGTGCCAAGAACCGAAAGAAACAGTCCGCTGGACTGTTTCTTTCGTCGGCTATTGAAAGTAAGAATTAATTTTTTCGTTAACGGTGTTTTTATCCAGCTTCTTCGTCAGTGAAAATTCCTGAGCAAGAAGCTCGCGGCATTGATCGAGCATCTTCTTTTCACCAAAGCTTAGGCTCTTTTTTTCCTTGAGAAGGAAAAGTTGGCGCAGGACTTCAGCTATTTCGACAACTGAACCTGTCTTAATTTTTGCAGAGTATTCTCTATAACGACGGTTCCATGTTGAGTTATCAACCTTAACATTATGATCCGTTAAAAGGTTAAAAACCGTTTGCACTTCTTCTTCTCCGACAAGGCCACGAATACCCGTTTCAGAGTCTGTAGGAACCATGACAGTCATACCGTTGGCGAGAATCTTAATGATGTAAAAAGTTTTATTTTCAGAACCCATGGTCCGTTCTTCAATGTCACATATCTGGCCGACACCATGTCCGGGGCAGACTGCATATTCACCAATTGAAAACATTTAGACCTCCACTTAGAAACTTCTTCACACTATAACGCACGGAAGCGTTCGGACCAATAACCCCTGTAATTTATACAGATCGCCCTTTCAATTCGAAAGATTTGGGGTAAAGGCCC
>CAMLRB010000109.1 GCA_946482295.1 uncultured Bacteriovorax sp.
CAGCTCTCATCTCGTCTACAATGGCATTGCGCTCTGCAGCCTTTTTGTCATCAAACGCCTGATGAAAATCTGTCAGATTGTCCCCCACAAGTAGAACGATTTCATGTTTTTTAGCGACATCCTGACGACGAGGCTCTTTGGTACTCTTATCTGCTTTTAAAAGAACATTTTCTTTTTTAACGGGAAAGCCTTGGGCCGTGAGATTTACAACCGTGTCTTCAAGCATTCCCACTGTACGGTTTGAGATATAAAAAACTTCTACACGGTTTTGCTCTAGAAATTTGATGAAATCAAGAGCGCCTGGAATTGCGACGGCCTGTCTTAATTTCACCCAATTGGCGAATTGATTTTCATTCCATGCTTCTCGTCTTTGAATCTCACGGGCGCCACCAAATGAATTATCGAGAATTGTTTCATCGATATCAAAAATGACCGCGCGCTTTTTATTGTGTTTATTTTGTAAATCGCGCTCGATAAGTGTACGCGCTAAATTATAGGCCTGATAAGTGAGCGCTCTGTACTCTCCACTTGTTTGTTGCCAAAGATAGGCCCCAATTTGATATTCGCGTGGATTGTAAGGATGAGGGTTCTGTTGTTGCTTGTTGGTTGAACAGCTAGATAGTAAGGCCATCATTGAAAAGATGACAATAATTGAACGCATTTATACTCCTCTTAAAAACCTGCTTCATCCAAAGCAAGATTACACATTCTATCGCACATTTCATTTTGAGGATGACCGGCATGACCTTTCACCCAAATATATTTAATATGAGAAAAATTATTCGTAAGCTGATCAAGCTCTTTCCATAAAACAAGATTCTCTGGTTCTTTACCATCGGCCTTCTTCCAGCCGCGAGATTTCCACCCTGGAACCCAAGATGAAATTCCTTCGGTCACATATTTGGAATCGCTATAGACAAACACAGGACTCTCACGATCGGAGACACCTTCTTCTACCCATTTTTCCACAAGACCTTTTAAACCACGGATCACACCTTCAAGTTCCATTTTATTATTGGTCGTCGGCATATCGACGCCCGAAGACTTTAGGATGATCTCCCCTTTTGCATCTTGAATCATTGTACCCCAGGCACCAGGTCCAGGATTTCCGCGACAAGCTCCATCTGCAAAGATAGCGTATGCGCTTTTTTGTTCCTGCATTTCTTCTGGCAATGGGAAAGCCGAATTCCAATCCAAATCTTTAGTAGACTTTTGCTCTGGCAATTCTCCAACATGATTTTCAAGGACCGTTAGGGCCTCTAAACAAGAGGGAAAAGACTCGTACACAGAGCGTAATTTTTTAAGAGTTTTAAGGACTTCAGATTTTTTCATGAACTCAAATCTTAGTTTAATTAATACTCTTTTCAAAGCCTTTATGTTATCTTTTCTGCCATGAAAACAGCATTTTCCATTCGCGTCTACAAACAATATTTTAACTTCGCTTCTTCTCACTTCATGCTTTTTAAAGACGGAAGCCGCGAACCTCTCCATGGTCACAATTATCGTGTACAGGTTAAAGGCAACGCTCCAGAGATTAATGAACTTGATGATGATATGGTTTTTGATTTTTTAAACATCAAGCCGATAGTGAGAAAAATCTGCGATAGTCTTGATCACAAACTTCTCATTCCAAAACTTAATGCATCTTTAACACTTGAAGACCGTGAACAAAATTTTAACATCATCACAAAAGATGGAAGTTATTTTTCTATCCCAAAGACTGATGTATTATTACTTCCAATCGAAAACACTTCGGCCGAAAGAATCGCGGCCTATATTGGAAGTGAAATTAAACGTGCCGTTTTCGATCAATACAAATTTGAATTCAGCGAACTCGAAATTGAAGTCGAGGAAACGCCAGGACAGTCAGCAGTATACACACTCTTCAAGGAATAGGAGTCACAATGAAATTTACAGAACTACCACATGGAACAAGTGTTAAAGGCGAAAAAATTCACGCTTATAAATCAGAAGTCACAGCTGATAAATATTTCTACATTCTTGGTGCTGTTCATGGTGATGAAGTTGAAGGCGCTCACTTAGCAAAAAAAATGCATGAGTGGCTTGCTGAAACTCAAGACGTAAATATGCCTGTGATCATCGTTCCCATTGTAAACGTTGACGGATATAAAGCAGGAACGAGAGTTAATGCTAATGGTGTCGATCTCAATCGCAATCTTCCGTCTTCAGAGTGGACTCCCGAAGCTCGCGAACCAAAATATTTTCCGGGTACCGCTCCACTATCAGAACCAGAAAATAAATTTCTTGTTTCGCTCTTTGATAAATTTCCTCCACGTTTCATCATTAGCTTCCATTCTTGGTATCCAGTTATTAACTACAATGGAAAATGTAAAGAAGTGGCGGATTTCCTTGCAAGCTACAACAAATATCCTATCGAAGCAGATTTTCTCACTCACCCAACACCAGGTTCACTTGGTGAATACGGACCTCAACATTACAAAGCACCGGTTCTTACGTTTGAATGTCCAGTTCTCTCGGACAATGTAACACTCGACTCTGTTTGGAATGAAAACGAAAAGGCCTTTAAAGAATTATTCTTAACTAAGACAATTGAAACTTTTAAAGAATAAGTATCAGCTTGTCGAACTCACTGAAATAGACTTACTTATTACCCTACAAAAATAGTAAGAATGCAGCTTCAGCTGCATTCTTACGACAAACTCTGACAAGAACGATCGAGACCTTCAAAGAGTAGATCTTGGGGCGAAAGCGTCCGACGGGACATCGATAAGCGTTCACTAAATTCTTTTGCTCCCGAGAAGCATTTGATGCAATCAAATGAGGGAGTAACCATGAATAAACTTTTAAAGTTAGGAATCACTATCCTTGTGATGTCCACATTTGCCGAACCATTATTCGCCTTCGATGAAGCTTGTTATCTTGCCCGTTATCCTGATGTTGTTTCAGGATGGGTAAATAAAGGTGGAAAGGCGATCGATCATTGGAATAGATATGGAAAGGCCGAAGGAAGAAATGGTGAGTGTGATCCAACACCAGCATTCAATGAGGCCTGTTATTTAGCACGCTATCCTGATGTTGTATCAGGATGGGTGAATAAAGGAGGAAAGGCCATCGATCACTGGAATCGTTATGGCAAAGCAGAAGGAAGAAAGCCTGATTGTGATGCCAACTCGCCTGCACCTCCAACAACACCAACGCCACCACAAGTTGATCCAAATGTTTTTAATGAAGCTTGTTATCTCGCTCGTTATCCAGATGTCGTTAGTGGTTGGGTGAATAAAGGTCAGAAGGCCGTCGATCACTGGAATCGATATGGAAAAAACGAAGGAAGAAAACCTGGTTGTGATGCAAATTCACCGGTTCCTCCTACGACTCCTACGCCACCTCAATTTGATCCAACAGTCTTCAATGAAGCTTGTTATTTGGAAAGATATCCAGACATCGTATCAGGATGGGTGGCCTATGGACGAAAAGCGCAAGAGCACTATGAGAGATATGGTCGCGCGGAAAAAAGAATTGCTGGTTGTGATCAGAATTCAACTGTTCCAACCACACCTCCTCCATCAACTCTCACGATTAAAGGTCCTGGTGCACAACCAGTGACTGTGACTGTAGACAATGATCGATTTGCGGGAGCAGTTTCGAGTGTGACTTGGAACGGAAAAGAATTTATCAACATCCACGATCATGGACGCCAACTCCAATCAGCTATTCAGATTGATGGTTACGGTGAATGTAACAATCCAACAGAAGCTGGAAGTGAAGAAGATGATCAAAAGCAAACGACGTCTTCAAGAATTTTATCAGCTGTAAAAAATTCTGAATCAAAGATGACGACAAAATCTCAAATGGCCTTCTGGTCATATAGAAGAGTGACTGGTGCTTGTTGGAAAGGACTAGATCCGAGAGCGACGTCTCCTCTTTCAAATCACATTATTGAGAAGACGATCAACATTGGCGAATTCGGTGATCCGAACATTATTGGTTACGATATTAAATTTAATCACGGTAAAGATAACGTAAGAGAGTTTGTGACTTATGAATTCTTAACAGGCTATTTAACAAGTGAGTTCACACGTTTTTACTACGTCGATAAACTCACTCAAACGCTTAAAGAATATGGTCCAAATGATCTACAACCTCTTGTTGGAATGGGTTTCCCGAATGGATCTTATGCCGCTAAAGATGGAATTAAAAATCGTTATGATCCTGTTATTCTTTCTGATTCATCACAAAATTTCGCCATGGGTGTTTATGTTTCTGAAGAGAGCATGAGAAATTGTGGAAGTAATTATGGATCGGCCGTTTACCGATTTAACCTTGGTGGTTCTGGCCAGTATGGAAACTCAACGAACAAGTGGTCTCTCGCTGCGATTGATGATTTTCACTCTCGCTGTGTAGTGAACAATGAAAGAAAATTCAAAGTGTACATCGTCGTCGACACTGTAAAAAATGTAGCGAGCAAGCTCATCACCATCATGAACAAAATCCCATAAAAAAAGGCCTCCAATCGGAGGCCCTTTTTTTATCTACAATCATTTTAATTAGCACAAAAAATCGAGAGCAGTTAAAAAAGCAGGCAACGACGAAGATTGCTGCTTTTCAACTGTTCCAGTTCTAAGAAACTTTGGTGAATTTGATGACTTCGACTGGGCAGGCCTCGGCGGCCTCTTGAATACGTAGCCCGTCGTCTAATGGAGCTCCTGGACGGATAACACATGTCGTGTCTGTGACTTCGAAAACTTGTGGAGCGATGGCCTCACAGGCATCACAAACAATACAACCTGGCTCGATCCAAACTTTTGAAACAGTGAAGTTTGCAGCAGCTGGAGCAGCGGCCCCGCCACCAGCAGCAGCGCCTGCGAATTCGCCAGCGAAGATTGGGTTCGTTGCCATTTTTAGCATTTTTGCTGATTTTGGTAGTGGTGGAGAAATGAAAGTACGCTCAGGAATTTCAAAGCGCGCTTTTTCTTTTACGATAACAAATTTCGGAGCAACATCATCTGCTGTTTGAGTTGCAGAATTAAATTTTTCTACGAATTCTTGGGCCTTGTAAGTAATCGTGTGTGCTTGATTATCTCTTGTGGCCATAAGTTCAACTTCAACAAGAGCTTTGTCGAGATTTGAAGCTGTAAGAATAGTGTTCATTGGAGCGCCAAATTCAATATCGCGAACGAAGTCTACGTCGCTGCCATCGAATTCACGAACGATCTCTAGTTGAGCTGGAGTTCCGTATGGATTGAGAAGTTTAACTTTAACTTGGTTGAATCGAACGGGTTCAGCATCTTGGTCCCAACGGAATGTGAAAGCAAAACCTTCTTTGCCAAATTTACTTTTTAGAATTTCAACTTTTGGTTTAACGAAAAGAAAATTTAAGGCACCTGAAAGCAAGCTTAGTGCTCCAATCGTTACCAATAAACCAATTCCCATAAGGATCGCCACAATCATGGCAATATAAGTTGTGCTCACCAGAATACTCCCTCATTAAACGAGTCAATTAATCAATTATCGAATCGATTTATTTTAGCATAAAGATGCGAGATGTTTAGAAAAAAATGTGATTTTTGCACAAGGGAATTTTATTTGTAGCCGACGGATTCTGGAATAAATGTTTCGATCGCTTCTTTTAAATTGAAGATGGCGTGGAGTTCATCACCTTCAGGTTTAGAGACTGGACGGGCAAGACCTAAAAGGTGTTTATTTTCGTTATAAACCCAGTAGAGTTCTTCGGATACAATATCGTCTGGATGATCATTGGCGACTCTCTGAACTTCATTTAAACGGAAACGGTGGCCTCTCAGATAGGTTTTTGTTTGCTCAAACGTAAGATCAACATTATCGAGGCGAAGGGCCTGATCGAGGGGGGTTCCCCAACGCTCCAGATCGAAAGGATCAGATCTTTTCGGCCAGTCTGTTTCCCGAATGGCATTTTCCGCAAAATTTTCGCCGATGGCCGTGCGTTCTAGAACTTTAAGAGAACCATGTCCCCCTAGCAATACAGATATTTCTTCAAAGAGACTTCGAATATAAGTTCCGGAGCTGACGGTGACGCTAAATTCACAAGTGGGATAATCGTAACTTAAAATTTTGAAATCCAGGATTTCACGTTTCACTTTTTCTTTCGCCACTTCTTTTCCTGCGAGGGCCAAATGATACATGCGCTTGCCTTCAAATTTCGAAGCGGAATATTTGTGTGGAGCTTGCCAATACTCCCCTAGAAAATGTTTGCGAAGCTTTTCTTCTAAAGCTTCGAGGGAGTATTTTTGAAATTCTTCATCGATATGTTTTTCTTCAACTATGGCCGTTTCTAAATCACCACTGTCTGTTTTGATTCCAAAACATCCGACGGCCCGATAGGTTTTTGGGAGCAACTGATGAACATATTCATTCATCCTTTGGGCCCCATTAATACCTATGAGCAAAACACCTTCTGCAAAAGGATCTAAAGTCCCAAAGTGTCCGATTTTTCCATAATCAAAATTAAGGTTGCGTTTGAAATGATGAACAACTTTAAAGGATGACGGGCCCGACGGTTTGTAGACATTAAAGACGAGCGGAATTTTTTTATAATTGAGATCTTTAGTCTTGATCGTCATCGGAGCTGTCATTAGATTTTTGATTTTCAGAGTTAATCAAATCCATGATCTTTTTTTCTTCTTCAAATTGATTGTCGTAAATAAATGACAATGAAGGAACGTGACGAACGTCTAATACTTTAGCGAGTTCGGAACGCAAGAATCCCTTTGAAGCTTCAATGGCAACTTTCGCATCTCCTCTCGTCCCAGAGTCATAGGTATCCCATGAAACCGTGGCATAGCCGTAGTCAGGAGAGAGTTCAACTTTTGTGATGCTCACTTTTCTTAAGCGATCATCTTTTGTGTGAGAACGAAGAAGGCCGTTGATTTCATTCAACAGCCTTTCTTCATATTTTTCTTTCTTAAATTGATTCGGTTTTGCTTTCGCCATAAATTACAAGACTGGTCTTGCCTCTTTTGAACCTGATTGAGTCATCCCTGTTGCATCATCAAGAGTACGTTTCTTCTGAACCATCATGTAAGCTTCAAAAATATCAGCTTGTTTAATGTCAGAGTATCCTTCAAGCGCGATACCACATTCGTAACCATTCTTAACTTCTTTAACGTCATCTTTGAAACGTTTAAGCGAAGAAAGTTTCCCGTCGTGCATGATTTTTCCGTTTCTAAGAAGACGGATACCACAACCTTGAGCAATTTTACCGTCGATAACATATGAACCGGCAATAACACCTGCTTTAGGAATGTTGAACACTTCGCGAACTTCAGCGCGACCAATGAATTCTTCAACGAACTCAGGATCAAGAAGACCTTCAAGAGCAAGTTTCACATCATTGATAAGTTCATAAATGATTGAGTAGTTTTTAATATCAACGCCTTTATCTTCGGCCATTTTACGAGCTGAAGTTACTGGACGCATGTTAAATCCAATGAGGAATCCATTAGCAGTTGACGCCATTTGAACATCTGAATCCGTAATCGGACCAACACCACCAGCGATAACTTTAACGGCAACTTCATCGTTTCCAAGAGATTCAACAGCAGATTTAATCGCTTCGTATGAACCTTGAACATCTGAACGAATGATGAGGTTAAGAATTTTTTGTTCTTCACCCTCTTTAGAAGCATTCGAGAAGAAGTCTTCCAGAGATACTTTTTTCTTTTCCGGAGTTGCTTGCAGAAGTTTTCTTTCAGCTACGCGGTTTTCAGCGATTTTCTTCGCTTCTCTTTCATTCTTCACAACGTTTAAGCGATCACCTGGAGCTGGAGTGTCTTCAAGACCCAGGATTTGAACTGGAGTTGAAGGGCCCGCAGACTGCAGTTGAGCACCTAAATGATCGTTCAATGAACGAGCACGTCCAAACGTTTCACCAACAACAAGGTAGTCACCTTTATTGAGCGTTCCGGCCTGGATAAGAAGAGTGGCCATTGGTCCTCTTCCCTGTTCAATTTTAGATTCGATAACAACACCTTCTACTGCGCCTTTTGGATCAGCACGAAGTTCAAGCATTTCTGCTTGAAGAAGAATCGCTTCAAGAAGTTCATCAATCCCTTGCGACTTAAGTGCAGAAACGTGAACGTATTGAGTTGATCCACCCCAGTCTTCTGGAAGGAGATTGAATTCTGTTAGCTCTTGTTTAACTTTATCTGGATTTACACCTGGCTTATCCATCTTATTCACAGCTACGATGATTGGAGTTCCAGCGTTTTCACAGAAACGAATTGATTCTTTCGTTTGTGGCATAACTCCGTCGTCTGCTGCAACAACTAAAACAACGATATCAGTAGCGTTAGCTCCACGTTGTCTCATGGCCCCGAAAGCCGCGTGGCCTGGAGTATCGAGGAAAGTAACAGTTTTTCCACCTTCTACTTTTACCGAGTAAGCACCAATATGCTGAGTGATCCCACCAGCTTCACCTGCGGCCACTTTATCTTTTCTGATTGTATCAAGAAGAGTTGTTTTCCCGTGGTCAACGTGTCCCATGATCGCAACAACCGGAGGACGAGTTGGAAATTTACTTTTTTCATCTTCTGAAACAGATGCTTTCTTAATGATTTTTTCTTCATTGAATGCACGATCTTCAACACGGTAGTTGTAAAGAGCAGCGATATCAGCAGCTAATTTTGGACCGACGTAATCTGTTTCTTTAATAAGAAGGTTAAGTTTTAAAGCTTCATCAAGAAGGTCTTTAAACTTCACCGAAAGTTTTTTCGCAAGTTCGCCAAGCTCCACACCTTTGTGAATTTGAACTACACGCTTGCTTTCTTTTACTTCTGTAATCTCAGTTTGCTGAGTTGGTCCCACATAATCCTTTTTTCTCAAAATTTGAGTATAGATCGGACGTCCCGTTCCACTAAGCGCAGTATAAGATTTGAGTTCTTCTTCTGCACGAGACATAGTAATGGCCTGGGCCTTACTTGCGATGACTTTCTTACCAGTCATAAGCGAAGCAAGTCCACCCATACGTTTTTTATTTTCTTCTTCGTCTCCGCGTTTTTTCTCATCCATTTCTTCTTCAGTCATAGGCCCTGTTGAAGTTGAGAATTTCGGAGCAGCAGCACGAGCGGCCGCGGCAGCAGCTTTCGCCGCTTCTTCTTTTGCTTGATTTTCTTTAAAAAGAGGATCCTTAGAAGGAGTGTAGATCGGAGTGAAACGGTGCGGACGATCGATAGCGTTTTTGCGCTCTTCTGCTTTTTCCGCTGCAAGGGCCGCTTTATCAGCTGCCTTACGAGTAATAACTCCTTGCTCATTTGGTTGATCTTTTTTCGGCACCACTTTTTCAGGGCGTGCGACAACTCTTAATCCAGAAGTTGCTGTCTGCGCTGCAGGCTCAGTTCCGGCCTTGGCCACAACTTGTTCTTCTTGCTGCTCAACAGGAGCTTCTGTTTCTTCTTGTTCTTCAATTTCAACGGCAACAACTGGTGCTTCGAAGGTTTCTTCTTCGTGAGCTGCTTGAAGTGTTTCTTCTTGCTCTTCAGATTGATCATCAGTTTTACGACGAATAACAGTTGCTTTTTTCTTCACTGTTTTCTTGGCCGCAGGTTTATCTTCACCTTCTTCAGTAGCTGCTTTTTTAGCAGCTACTTTAGGTTCAGCTACTTTTTTCTCAACTGTTTTTGGAGCAGCTGCAGCTACTTTTTTACGAACAACTTTTTTCTTAGTGTCGCCAGAAGCAGCAACCTTCTCTTCTTCTTCTTTTTTTACTTCTGAAAGATATTTTTCAACATCACTGTCAGATAATTCTGTCATGTGATTTCGAACAGCGAAACCCTTCGCTTTTAACGCTTCGACGAGGTCGAGTGGCGCCATTTCTAAATCTTTTGCCAGTTCAAATATTTTTTTAGGCATTCGTAACTCCGATTTATTTCATACTTACTTCAATTTAAAGGCCGCAAGTTCTTCTCTTAAGCGTCTTTCAGCATCAGAGAACTTGTCTTTTTCACCACCAGCTGTCTTATCTTCCTTGTGCTTATCTAGTAAACCTTTATAAGCAGGAACTGCTGAAGCTGAAACTAATTCATCTTCATCATCATCAAGACTGATCGTGCCTTTTTCAATAGCTTCGTGAGTGTCTTTTAAGATTTGAGCTGCGTCCGCTTCATTACCGTGGAGCATTCCCGCTAATGTAGCAGCATCCATTGCCGCAAGATCACCAATCGACATAATGCCTGATTGAACCATCATCTGTGCGCGAGCATCAGAAACTGAAACAATCTGCATAAGGCTTTCAACGGCCTTTTTGATTTTTTCTTGAAGCTTAGTTTTAGAAATAATGTTGATTTTATATCCAGTTAACATCGCTGCAAGGCGAACGTTTTGTCCACGTCTTCCGATCGCTAGAGACAATTGGTCTTCTTCAACAACAACGTCCATTGAGTGGTTGCCGTGATCAACTTGAATATTGGCAATTTCAGAAGGAGCAAGAGCAGCGCGAGCAAAAACTTCAACATCAGAGTTCCAACGAACGATATCGATTTTTTCACCTTGAAGTTCGTTAACAACGTTTTGAACGCGAGATCCTTTCATACCAACACATGCACCAACTGGATCGATTTCACGATCTGCAGTAAATACGGCGATCTTCGCACGTTGACCTGGTTCACGAGCGGCTGATTTAATTTCGATATTACCATCTAGGATTTCTGGAACTTCTTGTTCGAAAAGTTTTACAAGGTACATTGGTGATGTACGAGAAAGACGGATTTCTGGTCCACGGTTTGTCATAACTACTTCTGATAAGTAGGCCTGGATTCTGTCACCTGTTTTGAAGTTTTCACCAGGGATAATTTCTTTACGTGAAAGAACCGCATCTGATTTACCAAGGTCAACGATGACGTTTCCGCGCTCGTATCTTCTAGCGATACCAGTTACAAGTTCACCTTCTCTGTGTTTGAAATCAGAGAATAGGATTTCTCTTTCAGCATCACGAACTTTTTGGAAAATGATCTGACGAGCTGTCTGAACATCAACGCGAGTGAAGTTTGGGTTTTCAATTCTAATCCCGAGCTGATCACCAATTTCAACTTCGCTATCAAGATTTCTAGCTTCGTTAAGTGTGATTTCGATGATTGGATCTTTTACTGATTCTACTACGTTTTTATATTGGTAGATTTCAATTTCATCTTCTGCATCGTTGTAACGAGTTTCGTACTCGCCTTGGATTCCGTATTTTTTTCTAGCTGTGACTAAGAAAGCTTGTTCAATCGCACGAACAACAACTCTCTTGTCGATTCCACGATCCTTTCCTAATGTTTCAATCATTCGTCCTAATTCTGAAAAATTCATCTGAACCTTCCTCTTTATGTTAATTAAAAAATAAACTTATTCTTTATGGTTAATATCTGTTTCTAAATTGGCCTTTTTTACTTGATCAAAAGGAATTTCTACTCGCGAACCTTTTGCGTCCACGACGATTCCTAAATCCGTTACTTCAAGCAGCTTCACTTTAATCTTGAGATTATTACGAAGGGCCTTTGGGAAATCCGGATATTTTTCTTCATCAATTTTTTTCACAAGATGCAATTGAACTTCTTGCCCTACTACATCTTTAAAATGCGAAAGCTGTGAAAGTCCGCGATAGAGACCTGGAGAAGAAACTTCGAGTGTGAAGTTATCTGGAATCCAAGTTTCAGTTTCCATGTACGGATTAAAGCCGCGATCTACTTTCACGCAGTCATCAAGAACGGCCGTTTTCGTTTCTGGATTCATGATGTAGACAACGAGGTTGCCTGATGGTCCATGCCATTCCATCTCGTAAAGTTCGAGATTGTTTTCAGCTAGAATTTTTTGAGTCAGTTCATAAAACTTAAGTTCTAATCCCTGACGTGGGCCTTTGAGCACCATTTTTTTAACCCATAATAAAAAAAAAGGGCGGAATAAAAAATCCACCCTTACTATTTAGTACTTTAAATACTCGTTTTCGGAGGTAATGTTTTGAGAAAAGACTTTTCAAGAACTCTTGAAAACACCTCAAATAAAAATCATTACGAGGTCACTATAACAAAAATTCTATCAAATGCAAACAT
>CAMLRB010000110.1 GCA_946482295.1 uncultured Bacteriovorax sp.
TGACCAGCTCTTCTTAAACCTTTTCTTGAAACTGAATTTTTCTTCTTAGGAACTGCCATTGTATACTCCGGGGCTGCTTAATAACTTCAACTTTTTAATTATGAGGGATAATCTTTACGCGAGAAAGCGCGCTTCGGCAAGCACTTTTGCCACATAACGCTTGGCGCACCTTAAAAATGCACCGGATTTTTACACTCACCCTCACAGCGAGGAAACGGTGGGACCTCAATAAAGATCTGCTCATGAATGGCCTCTTTCAAATCTGCCATGCCCTTATGGAAGAAATAAAGTTCCATTTCCTGATTGTCGGCAAACACAGTTGTGGCCTCTGCATATTCAGGTAATTTTTCTTTAGAGTCATGTAGAAATGCCGCGTTAAATGGAACTTCCAGGTGACAGGCCACCGGAGCTAAGCATCGTCCACACGGTTGGTGAAAATGAGTATTTACATCTCCATGAACAATCAAATGATCGCCTAAAAAATGATTTGTTTTGCGAGTGATTTGAAGTTTCAAAGCAATATCACCAACCGGACGTTCGTCCTCGGCATCTAATTGTTCTTCTAATTCTACAAGGAGGTCTTTAACCCAAGGAACGTTTTCCCCGAGTTCGTAATCCTCGATGATGTCATGGCTATATTTGCTGATTGCAATGATCGGATCTAGTTGAGTGTTAATTTTCATAAGGATTAGAGATTTAACTCTCTTCAAATAAAAAGTACAATCAAAAGCATGAATATTCTCATTGCTGGTTTCATGGGGTCGGGAAAATCGACTCTTCTTAATAAACTGACTAATACGATGCCGGGGTGGGAGACTCATGATCTCGACCATGTGATCGCTCGGGCACTCAATATAGAACGATCGGCCTTGGGAGACTGGATTCGTAAGCATTCACTTCCACGTTTCCGTTCAATGGAATTTCAATGTTTGCAGCAGTTGTTTTATTCATCACAGTCTAAATTTATTGCTTTGGGTGGAGGAACTCTCGAATCAGCTCCGGTTCGTCAGCTGATTAAATCACAACCTAAAACGAAATTAGTTTTTCTCGATGTTCCGTTGGAAACTTGTCTGGCAAGAGTGCAAGGCGACCAAAATCGTCCTATGCTCGACTTAAATCCCTCCGACTTGAAAAAATTACATGCTGAGCGACTCGTTCATTATCGCCAAGCTGACCTTATCATCTCGCCGGTTGAGGGCGACGACATAAAAGGGATTGATGCCATTCTTTCTTTAGTGCATACTTTAAAAGGACAAAAACCATAGGACGACTCATGGGCGATTCTAAAATTTCAGTAGCACTTTTAATGCACGACCTCGGCGAGGTTAAAGAATTAACTGCTGTGTTCAAAAAGCTTGGGATCATTCCACACTTCTACGAAGATTTGAAAACTTTCTGGAGTGGGACTCTTGAGCGTTTGCCGGCGCTTTGTATTGTAGACGTCAAAATGATGAGTGAAGGAAATCTTGTTCTTCATGATCATCCGGCCGTCATAAACGAAGAGATGCCGCTGCTTTTTTATTACTCAGAAAAAACAGAGCCGCTTCTCGTTTCAACCCATCAGCTTTTTCATCTGGGGACGTTGAAAAAATCAGCGCACTATGAAGGGGCATTGAAGGCGATTCTTAAACGTCTCAATAAAACAATGGCGCTTGAACAAAATAATCTCATGCTGAAGGTTTTGAACAACTCTCAACGCGAACAAATTGAACAATTGGAAGCTGACAAGCGCTTGATGGTTCAATCTGATCAATACCAGTCAATGGTTAAAAAAGTTTGTCTCGATTTCGAAGAATTAAGAGGGGAGACAGACTTCATCAAGGCGCTTGAAAAAGTTTTCCAAGGCATTGATGAGATCGAAGAATTTGCCATGATGGAGTTGTCTTTCAACGGACAAAAACTTCACTCGCCACTTTCTTATGTTCCGAAGTTCAGAACGATTCCTTCGTTGTGGTTAGGTCAGGCCTGCCAAAATGGAATTGAAGCGTTTGCGCAAAACATGGCTTCGCAAGTGGCCATCGATATTATGGGTGGAGATCTTGTTTCCCTTTTAATCAAAGGAACAAAAACTCGTCCGGACAAAATTCTTTTTATTAAAGCAAACAATGAAACATTTTATAATAACTTCGACTGGAATTTACTCGAAGCTTATTTGAATGGCTTTTATGCAAGCCTTCAAAACAAAATGGTTACGGAGAGACCAGCGGAGAAAAGATTTACATCGGCTTTCGAAGCGATGAGTTTCCTCGATCAGTTTCTCTTTGGTCAAAACAAATCAGACGTTCGTCTGGTGAACATTGATCTCTCAGATCTTGTGAACGTCGTGATGAAAAAAACGTCGAACAGATTTTTCTGGGCGCGTTTTGAAAAAGAATTTATTGGAAAATTAGAAGTGCAGTCGCGAGTAGATTTTCGCGTTTTCGAATATGGCGTACAAAATTTTGCGTTTATCTTAAAACCTCAAGACTTAGATTTTTTCTTTGAAGAATTGAAAGATTTCGCCGCAAAGTTTTCATATTGGAAATACTTTGAAGATTCAGAAGCTGTGCTCTCGCAAATCATCCGTCCAAAAGTCGGAATGATTCCGCTTTCAGCGTATGCGTACTTAAGCAAAACGCAAAATGGCGAAGCCTCAGTGCGCGAAGGCGTGACAAAACCACAAGCATGGTCGATTGTGGCGCCGAAAAACCAGTTAGACATGTAGGTTGATGGAATATGAAATTTAGAAGTCGTCTGGTGGTGAACCTTCACCATCTTGCTCATAATGTAAGCGAAATCAAAAAAATTGCTCCCGAGTCTCAAATTCTTTTCATGGTGAAGGCCGATGGTTACGGACACGGAATGATACCGGTTGTTCGTTACGCTATCACTGAACTGGGAATCAATGAATTTGGATGTGCGACGATTTCAGAAGCACTTAAGCTCCGCGAAGAGCTTAATGATCTTGAATTCGACGTCTATGTTTTTTCCGACATTCAACTCGAACTTTTAGAAAACGCCGACATCTATTTAAAACGCAGAATTATTCCGGTGATCTCAAATGTGAGTGAGTTGGATTATATTCTTCATACCCCTGAGTTCCGTCATTTTCCTATTTGTTTAAAATTCAATACGGGGATGAACAGACTGGGACTTGATCCTAACGATACACCTTTAATAGTGGCGAAACTAAAGCAGCATGGACGCCACAGTGTTCATCATCTTATTTCTCACTACGCGAACGCTTCATTTCCAATGGAAACGAATGATAGAAATATATTTCAGCGAACGAGATTCACAGAAATTAAGCAATACTTCCGTGACAATGGAATTACGCTAGAGCGCACGTCGCAATCAAATTCCGGCGCCACTGAACAAAAGACGGGGATGAAGGCGACAGATACGCACATTCGCCCTGGGCTCATGATGTATGGACCTTCCTCACTTAATTCTGAGTTTGCCAATCTCTCACACTTCAATGGAAAAGTTGTTTCACGTTTAGAAACTTACATCTTAAGAACTTTTGAAGTTAAAACGGGTGATCCGATTGGATACAACTCAACTCCATGTCCGCATGATGGTGTGGTTGCCGTTCTGGCGATTGGATACGGAGATGGTTTTTCTACTCGTTATGGCGGGGCCCATATTCATCACAAAGGTTTCGACGGCGTCATCACTGGGCGCGTGAACATGGATATGATTCAAGTTCTCTTTCCCAAAGAAGCAAACGGACATATTAAAGCGCATGAGATTGTCACCATCTGGGGAGAAAAAGAAGGTGATTTGCTCAAGTTCTCAGAAGAGACAAAAACTATTCCTTACGAGCTTTTTTGTTCTCTCCTTCCTCGCGTTCCACGAGTTTATCGGTTAAACTAATATCGTGAACGAAAAAGTTTTAACATTTATGCGCTCTAAGGTTGAACACCTTGGAGCAGAAATTCTTGATATGGTGAATGGACTTGGTTCCATTTCGCTTTTTGGTGCGCGCTTTTTCTATTGGGGATTTCGTAAACCATACCGCTTCCACCTGCTCATCGAACAACTTTTTTTCATCGGTAACAAAAGTATGACCATCATTTGTTTGTCAGGACTATTCACCGGAATGGTTCTCGCAACACAAACATACTTTGGATTCAAACTCATTAACGTTGATTCACTTGTTGGAGCAATCGTTGCGATTTCTCTTTCAAAAGAACTGGCCCCTGTTATGACAGGACTCATTGTTGCAGGTCGAGCAGGTTCTGCGATGGCCGCACAAATTGGATCAATGAAAGTAACTGAACAAATTGATGCACTCGAGGTTATGGGAATTTCCAGTGTTCAATATCTCGCCGTCCCTCGTATCATTGCTGCGACTTTTGCTGTGCCGATGCTTTCCATTGTTTTTCTTTTTATTGGGAACTTAGGTGGCTACGCTATTGGAACGACAACACTCTCAATTGATGAAGCAATGTATTTTTCTAAACTCGGTGAATTCATGCACGTTTCAGATATCGCTCAAGGTGTGATCAAGGCGACTTTTTTTGGTTTCGTCATTGCTATCATCGGAACTTATTTCGGCTTTCAAGTTGAAAAAGGAGCGGTGGGAGTTGGACGAGGAACAAACCTCGCTGTTATCTGGGGAATGATTTCTGTTCTTGTCCTGGATTACTTCCTCACAACCTTTCTCGTGAAGATATTGTAGGAGAAACCCTTGCTGACTTTTGAGAATCCCGCCATTTCGCTAAAAAACGTTACTAAAAAATTTGGTGAGCAAACCATTCTCAATGACCTTAGTTTCGACATCCCTCGTGACAAAATTACTACGATCCTGGGATTTTCCGGAGCAGGGAAATCGACGCTCTTAAAACACATCTTAGGTATTGTCAGCCCAACAAGTGGAACTGTGACAGTGCTTGGAAAAGATCTCAATCATCTTGATAAAGTGGAGTTGCGTGAATTCCGCAAAAATTTTGGAATGCTTTTTCAGTATGCCGCTCTTTTTGATTCATTCACCGCCGCCGAAAATGTTGGTTTTCCACTGCACGAATTCACTGATCTCTCGAACAAAGAGATCGAAGAAAAAGTGCATGATCTTTTAATCTCTGTCGGAATTAAGCCTGAGTCTTTCCACAAGCTGCCTTCTGAACTTTCAGGGGGAATGAGAAAACGTGTGGGTCTTGCGCGAGCGTTGGCGCTCAGTCCGGGCATCATGCTTTATGATGAACCGACAACAGGCCTTGATCCAATTACGACAAAAATGGTTAACAATTTAATTGTTGATACATCAAAGGCGCATAAGACCCGAGAGATGACGTCGGTTATTATTTCTCACGACGTGAAAGCGACGCTAGAAATTTCCGACTATATCGCGTTTTTAGACCGTGGTACCATAATAGAATATTTACCAGTAGAAGAGTTCAAAAATTCGGACAAACATCTTGTTCAGGAATTTTTAAGACTTTAAAAAAAGGTGAGCATCCATAATGAATGAATTTAAAGTAGGACTACTTGCCATCGCTACGATTGTTGCAGTTGCATTTATGTCCTTCAAAATTACGTCGGGACAATCAGGTTTCGGTCAGTACGTAACTTATAGAACGATCGTGAAAGATGCCTCTGGGATTTTTCCAAAAACTCCAATTAAAGTTGCGGGGATTGCCGCTGGTCGTATTAATTCTATTGAGCTTCAGGGAAACACGGCCCTCATTACTTTCGAAATCCTTAAACAAATTCAGGTGACAAAAAACTCAAAACTCAGAATTAAGTCAGTGGGTTTTTTGGGTGATAAATACATTGAAATTTTTATTGGCGATTCTCCTGAACTCTTAAAGAAATTTGATTTCATTGATTCAGAAGAAGCAGCGGGAATCGAAACACTTGTAAAAGACACTTCTGAAATTCTTCTCGATGTAAAACAAATCGTCCGTTCGTTAAAAGATTCAATTGCTCCGGAAGGACAAATATCTCCAATCAAAAAAATCTTAGCTGACGTTCAAACGACTGTTGAGAATACTAAAGAAGCTACACTCAGTTTAAAAAGAATCATGCAGGGGAATGAAGAAAAGATTAATGCCCTTGTTGATAACTTAGAAAACTTCTCTTACGAACTTGCTTACAATATGGATAAAGGAAATCCGGATGCTGCCATTTCTGACCTGAAGAAGATCATGGGGAATGCGGACAAATTAACGAAAGATCTCTCCGACATTGTGGCCGACGTAAAACGCGGAAAAGGAACAATGGGTAAACTTTTAGTAGAGGAAGAGATTGCTGATCAAGTAAAAGATACTCTTTCTAGTGTTCAAAAAATCGTAGGTAAAGCAGATGCTATTCGCACAGAACTTTCAGTTTTCACCGGTGCAAATACTGATGGAGCTGGTGAGAGTGAAGTGGCGCTAAGAATTTTTCCTTCGCCAGAAAGATTTTATCATTTAGGTCTAACAACATCTGAGATTGGTCCAGACACTGAAACAATTACAGAAACAACGACAAATGGAAATACTGTAACAACAAACAAAAAAGAACGTGAGCGTGATACATTTCGCTTCAATGTTCAAGTTGGTCGTCGTGTACAAGACTTCGCTTTCCGCGGAGGTCTTATTGAATCAACAGGTGGTCTAGGGATCGATTACTATTTCCAACCATTGGGAACAAAATTTACAACTGAAGTTTTTGATTACGATAAAGATCGTGGACCGAATATTCGTGTAACGACTGAAGCCCAACTATGGAATGTGCTTTATGGACGTATCTCGGGTAACGATCTTGCTCGCAAAGAAAGAAGTGCGACAGTTTCAGCTGGTCTAAGATTTAATGATGAAGACTTGAAAGGTTTGATGGGCTTTTTCTTTTAAATAGTAGAGAAAATGGAAAGAAACTGGTTAATCAGAACATCTCAAAATCAAATTCTAGGCCCGGTGGCCAAGCAGAAACTTTTAGAGTTTATTGAAAAAGGTGCGCTCGGACTTAACGATGAAGTGGCGAGCGGAAACGGTTATTGGTTCGCCTTGAGAGAGCGCGAACTCGTTGATAAACATATCTACGGTGATATTCCTCAAGGCTACAATCCCATTTCGGAATCAAAAAGCGTTCTCGCTAAAAAAGATAATCCCGATAAAACGACAAGTATCAATACAGCTCCGGCCAATCGTGGACAAATCCTTCGTACTGAAAGAGACAATCCAGGTCTTCTTCCAAAAAATGAAGATCTAGAATTTCCTGATATTGGTGGTGGGCCAACGTTAAGTTCTCAAACAGAAACGACGGACATCACTCGTTTGCCGAAAAATGAAGATTTGGAATTTCCGGACATTACATTGATCGCCGCTAAAGTCCAGTCATCAATGAGCGCAGATGGAATTCAGTCGCTTCATTCAGCACCTTCTATCGCAGTCTCTATGCCTAAGGCTGAGCCTACAAGGGTAGATGAGCGTAATCTTCGCGACACAAATAACGAACCTGTTCTTTATCCAAAGGATGAAGATCTCGATTTTCCAGACGTTGATAGTATCAAGTCAGAGAAAGCTGAAAAGACCTCAGAGTTTGAATTTAGGGTTCCGACTCAATCAAGTGAATCTGTGGTGGAAGAGATTAAACCACCATCAGTAAAGTTAAAAAAAGATTTAGAAAGTGATTTTGGTGAATCAACTCTAACTCTCATCCAGACGAAACCATTGGCGAAAGACATTCAAAAAGAATCTCCCAAGCCAACGTTGGATAAACCTCTAAAGAAAAAAGAAATTGTAGCTAAAGAGACGACCAGAGAAGAAGATAAAAAACTACTTCACGATCGTAAGCCCAAATCAGCTACAGCGAAAACTCCAGTTCGTGAGAATAGGGAAGTTGTATCAATTGAAAGCGCACCTGCTCCACTTAAACGAAGAAATGATAATTATCTTTTTTTCATTCTCATCATCGTTGCACTCATCATGTTGGCCGTCTTTTTCTATTTCAAAGAAATTCTCAATAAACCTCTTCCAGTATAATCGGAGCAAGAAGTGGCCACAAAACACACGCTCTTCATTTATCCTACGGACACTGTTTGGGGAATTGGTGCATCGATTTACGATCAATGGGCCCATCAAGATATTGCGGCCATCAAAAGAACGAGTCCTGATAAGCCGCTCTCTATTATGTTCACGAATCTCGCTACGTTGAAAAAAACTTTTTCATTTCCAGCAGAGATGACAGATGAATGGCTCATTAAGTTTTTTACTATGGAGACAACTTTAGGATTGGAATTATCATCTGCGCTTTCGCCCATTCCTGCGTGGGTCTATGGGCAAAGTGATATGGTCTCGATTCGTTATTCTGCTAATTCACTTTTAAAAACGATTCCAGAACCCTTTTTTTCGACGAGTTTAAATCTCACTGGTGAGCCACCGATTACAACTTACAAAGAAGCGGTTCAATTTCAAAAAGATCACGCAAGTGAAGCCCTAGTTCTAGGAAGTGAAAAAGATCAACTCTCAGGAGAGTCTTCTACGATTGTTTTTTTTAGAAATAAAGGATTTAAAATTATCAGAGCGGGAAGAAACGTCGACGATATAAAATCACATTTATCACTAACTGGATTTCCCTGCGCCTAGTTGCAGATAAAGAGAAATCATTCTCTCTTTAAGTTCTTGATCTTCTAAATCACCAAACATCATTTCAGCTTCTTTTTTAAGACGTTTGTATTCTGGCGAATAAGGATGAAGTTGATTCACTTTTTCTTTTTCAAGAGGTGCTACAAATTGAGCATATTGCCGATCAAAGTGAGTCGAATCAACGATGAATTTAATAGATTTGATAGATTTTTCTAGTGAAGGAAAACGCTCGAAAATTTTTTTCTTTAGGGGCAGCTCCATGAAACTTAGTTCATTGGCGAATGCAGAGTGATTCGACAAAACAATCAAAGTCCCATTTTGGTTTTTGAGGGGAATTGTATGTTGAGAAAGTTTATCGCCGGAGATTTCTTTCCATGCACGTATCAGGCTTAAAAAATCGAAACTTTCTCCAATTGAAGCGCGTGTGCCTGAATGACCTGATCCCTTTTTTTCATAGGAATTAGACGCACCTGGTGAATCAATGAAGTTAGCGAGTTTTTTTAGCATATTTAACGTTTTAGCCTTATGTTTTTTAAGGTAGCATTAGCGAAATGAAAGTGCGATTTTTTTCTCAAATCCTCCTTGTTCTGGGCCAACTCTTCCTCGTTTCATGTGGTGGATATCACTTCAATACCAACAACAATCCTTTAATCGGATACGACATAAAATCGGTTGCTGTTCCCATGTTTATTAATCGCTCAGTTCTGCCTGATTTAGCTGCGCCTATGACAAAAGAAGTCATGCTTGTGCTGAATGATTATGAAGGGCTTAAGGTTTTAAGTGGTGATAATAAAGATGCGGACGCCGTTCTCATCGGTATCATTGAATCGAAAGATGCAGTGAATGATGTTGTCGTAAACTCTACTTACCAGTTTAGTGATAACACCGTGAAATCGTCAGTAGGCGCGAGAAGCCCTTTCTATTATCCGGCCGAAACGGCTTACAGAATTGAGTTCAAAGTTATTCTGATCAAGCGTCCTACAAAAGAAGAGATCGAACTTTTGACGAGTGATTTAGGAAAATATGTGAAAACAAATCCACGTGTTGTCTTGATGGATTCTTTTTCCCTCAATAGCTCTTTCACGCGAGTCGTGGGAGAAAACACAACATCTGATTCACCAGGAAAAGTTAATTTCGTAAAAAACCGCGGCGTCTTTGAACGAAGCATTCAAGAAACAGCAGTACGAGCGGCCCAGAATTTTAAGCAGGTCGTGCTCAATGCTTTCTAAGTATCAACCTTGGGATTTTCTCCCAAAACATCCTGACGTTATTACAAAAAAGAAGCCAGGTCTCTACGCCTTCCTCATCACAGATCCATATTTGGAACACATTGTAATGGGCAAACTTCCCAAGAAGGAAATGAATTTTTCTCTCTATTCAGGCGTGGATATCAATCGCGATTTTATCGACGAGCATTTGATTAATTTGTCTTTCTTTTCGAGCACAGATCATCTTTTTGTCATTAACGCTGAGAACATTCCAGCGGCTTCGGTAAAACATCTCACTCAAGCCAATATCGATTGGAGTGAACGTTTTCTGGTGCTCGTGTATACGAAATCCAACAAACAATTTACTGAACTCTCAAAAGAAAAAGAAGTGATGGCGATTGAGCTTGAAGAACCAAAATTTTGGGATGGACCTAAAGTTTGGCAATTCACACTGAAAGCAAAAGAGCTCACCGTCAGCAATGAGATTTCTAAAGTTGTTCTTGAACATCTGGAACATAACTTTGAATCATTTGTCTGGGTGATTGAGACGATTAAAACTTACTATCCGGATGGAAAAATTACGCCGGAAGAATTGCGCGAGATCATCAAAAAAGAACGTTGGGATTTTTTTGAATTGATCGACGTTTTTAACAATAAACCACAGGCCTTCTTTCAAGAGATTCTGAAAAAAGAAACGGACTACGATTGGTTACGCTCTTTGTTTGCTTTTATGCAAGGCCATCTCACTAAAGTTCTTTTCCCTGAAGAGATTACCAAGAAGGGAAGACTCTCTAAATATGACCAGGCCATCATCGATGTCAGTGAACGCTGGAGCAGATCCGAAGTCATGCGGTATTTGAAATCATTTTCAGAGTGGGAAATTCTGGCGAAGTCGAGTGATCCGTTGGTTGTCGATCAAATAAGGCTGGAGTTAGTAAAAATTGCGAAAGCTGGGCTGAAGTAGCTCACTGGACCAAACTCAATGTAGAGAATTATTCTTTTAGATCGATGGAACAGGTAAAAATGCTTTCGCATTTTTTTGGTCCAGAATGAAAAAAGGCCTCCGCAAGGGAAGCCTTCTATTTAAAACATTTCCGAAGAAATTATTTAAGTGTGTTGATTTGAGAAGCTAGACGAGAAGTTTTTCTTGCAGCTGTGTTAAGTTTAATAACGCCAGTCTTAGCAAGTTTACGAAGTTCAGCTTGAGCAGTTTTAAGAGCTTCAAGAGCAACTTTTTTATCACCAGTTACTAGTGCATCTCTAACTTTTTTAACAGCAGTCTTAGTTTTAGACTCGTTAACTTTGTTCTTAAGATTTTTCTTAATATCTTGTCTTGCTCTTTTTTCTGATGATTTGTGGTTTGCCACAATTAACTCCTACCGTTAGATATTCAACTTTTTGCAATCAGCAATCTTTAATGAGAATAGTTTTTTATTCTAATTGTAAAAACTTGGCAAGGTTTTATTTGTGAAAGTTAACCCCCCTCTAGTATGATGGGGGCGCTTTATTCTTAAAACTGTACATAATGATATGAGGTAAAAAAATGCAAACCATCCAAACTATTGGTATTGTTGGCGCAGGGCAAATGGGCCGAGGCATCGCTCAAGTTGCAGCAATGACTGGCTTCAAAGTTCAAGTTTTCGACGTGTCGGCTGAAGGCCTTAAAAAGGGCGTTGATTTCATCGAAACTCAATTAAAAAAAGGTGTGGAAAAAGCAAAATGGGATCAGGCCTTTGTAGAAAAAACCATGAAACTTATCGAGCCTGTAACGAACATGGCCGATATGAAAAACGCCGATCTTTTGATTGAAGCCGCAACAGAAAACAAAACAATTAAATTTGATATTTTTAAGAAGCTCGATGAAATCGCAAAAGCTGGAGCAATCCTCGCCACAAACACATCTTCAATTTCAATTACTGAAATTGCAGCTGTGACTAAACGTCCGCAACTAGTAGCGGGCATGCACTTCATGAACCCGGTACCAGTTATGAAACTGGTGGAAGGTATTCGTGGTCTTGAAACATCGGATGAAACTTTCAACACCGTGGCCGCTGTCGCTGAAAAAATGGGTAAAGTTTTTGTTCGTGCTAATGATGTCCCAGGATTTGCTGTAAACCGCATTCTCATGCCAATGATTAACGAAGCTGTTTACGCCCTTTACGAAGGTGTAGCGAGTGTT
>CAMLRB010000111.1 GCA_946482295.1 uncultured Bacteriovorax sp.
AGATCGATGTCTCTATAATGAGCATGATCGGGGTGATCAAGAGTAGAATAAAAACATATTCCATCGTTTGCCTCCAACTGAAAATAAAAGAACGCTGAATCCTCTTTATTGAGTCTGATGACGTAATGAAAAAGTTGACTATTTTGTTGCTGCATAGAGATCCTTTTTACTTATTTTAAACCAGTTGACGTGGGTACGTTCTGATTTAGAATAAAACTTAGAGTAACGCTTTCACATTTACAAGTCATGGAGGACAAAAAGTGAAGAGGATTAATGCCAGTAAGGCCTGGAATGGGACAGTGTATTTAGCTGTCGCACTTCTTTTAACATCCTGTTCATCGGTCTTGCTTCACCGTGATCAAACTGTTGATTCTGCATTACAAGGTGGAGTAAATACTGTTCCCAAAGAACAGTACGATGAGATGGTACGTAAATATCAAGAACTGCTTGAAAAATCTAAACAACAAGAGAAAGCTGGGCCAACGACTTTACCAGCTGTAGCGTCGTCAATATCGGAAGAACATAATAGCGAACAGAAAAAGCCGCAGTTAGAAGGCTCAACTGTCATCGATCCGTCTGAACTTGTTAATAAAATTGATAGCAGCATTCCCGATGCTGTTTCTGATACTCCAGTTATTAAACCTGAAATTACAACTCCAGTAGTGACGAGTACAGGTGTTCAGACTGTAAACAATTCTGATGAAATTGATGATCAAATAATTCGCCTTCGTGAAGCTCAGGAAAATATTAAGGTGAACAAATTTGAAAATGCCCTCGTCATTCTCAAAGAATTAGAAACTAGCCGTGAAAAACACATTGTTGTTCGCGCGAAGATGATGCTAGGGGATTTGCTTTTTAATCAAGGTGAATTCGATCTTGCTTCTCAAGTTTATGAAGAAGTTATTAACAAATATGCCTTTTCAGGTCTTGTCCTGAAAGCGCTTGGTAAGCTCATTGTTTGCAGTGAAAAACTAAAACAACCGGAGCGTCAGGCGAAATATTATTCTCTTCTCCACGATTTTTTTGAAGCTGGATAACAAATGAGTTACTCGACAAAAACATTAACCTTCCTCATTCTAACAGCACTTGCTGCGAAGATGTCTGTCGCTCAAGACGGCGTCTCTCCTGACTTGGAAGAAGTTAATGTTTACGAATCACTCAAGCAAACAAACGATGCTCCGGCCGATGTACAAATGTCGACATTGGAAGAACAGGATGATTTGCAATCTTTGAAAGAAGATATTGGTGAAGTTGTTTTCGAAAAAGATAAAGAAAAGCCGAAACAATCGGGCATGCTAAATCTAAAAGAACAAACACCAACAAAAACAGCAGACTCATCTGAAAAAGATGAAAAAGCAGAAATCATTGCTGATGATTCAATGAATTTCGATGTAGGTGGAGAGGAGAAAAAACTTCTCGAGCTTTCGAAATATGTTCAATCTAAAATCACTCCTAAAGAATGGGATGATCTTTCGATTAAAGCTAAACAAGATAAGTATGAAGTTCAGAAAGGGGATTATCTCTGGAAAATTTCTAAGAATCTTTTTGGTTCAGGATTTTATTATTCTAAAATTTGGTCTCTTAATCCGCAGATTACCAACCCTCATGAGATTGAGCCAGGGACACTTTTAGCTTTTGATACTGGGGATGCGGATACAATGCCGCAAGTTCAAGTCGGAGCTTTTAGCGATGACGATGTGGCCTCAACAAGGCCAGGAAGTTCTTATACAAGTAGTGACGATCGCAATCGTCCAAGTTGGATAGAAGAGAGAAAAAGACTTATTGATCAAGGTGTTTATTTTCAATTTGCTTCAGAAGAAACATATGAAGATCTCGAGCGTTTAGAAAAAATGCAGAGAAACAACGAACACGAAAAATACGATCCACCTATTTCGGACATTACGATACAGGAACCTGCAGAAGTGTATGACAGTGCTGGATTTGATAAAAACGATAAAATTGTTTTCAATTATCGCGAAGGATTTTTCCTTAACTCTTTTGTTACAACAAATGTTGTCCAAGATTTAGGAGAGATTAAAGCGACTGCAAAAGAATCGGTTTTCATTCACAAATACGATACTATCTACGTTACTTTCGATAAATCGACGAAAGTAAAACCAGGCGACATGTTTTCTGTCTATACGGCCGGTGGTGAAATTAAACATCCTATTTCTGACCGAGCAGGATATCTTTACACGACAACCGCGCAGATCAAGGCCATTAGAAAAATTGATGATGTTTGGGAATGTTCAGTTGATGATCAATCTGGCGTTGTTCAACGTCGCGATCGCATCACTGTTTTTACGCCTAAAATCGGCAAGATTGCGCGCACATACAGTAAGAGAAATGTTGAAGCTGCCATTATTGGAAGTTATCGCGAATCACTTAGTGGGATGGCCTATGGTGATGTTGTTTATATCGACCGCGGTAGAGCTGATGGTGTAGAGCTTGGAAATATTTTTGATATATATTCTTTTATTGATCGTGGGACACAAAGAAAAATCACTCCAAGTCCGACGTACAAGATTGGAGAGTTGACAGTTATTAACATTACTGACAACTTTGCCACTGCCCTTGTCAGCGCTTCATCCAATGAAATTTCATTGGGAAGTATCGCCGTCACACGCACGCAGGAAGAGCAGGCCCGTCATTTACGCTTGAAAAACAAAGACAAGTTGAACGATGTGAAAAAGCTTGAAGGCAAGGCCCTTGAAGAGCTTGACGTCGAACTCAATCTTGATGATGTCAGCCAGGATATTCTTAATAAGGCCGATAAAATTCAGTTAACTGAAGATGAATTGGAAGAATTAGAGCGTCAAGAACGTGACAAGTCAGTTATCAAAGACTCTGAGCGCGATGTAAGAGAGCTTGATAGATTAGAATCTGAAATTCTAGAATCAGAAAAATCTCTCAATGAATCTAAGGTTGATGAAGATAAATATCTTGAGCAATCGAGTTTAGAAGATTTGGAGAAAAAGGTTAAGCAACCTGATCCGAATGCTTTTGAATCAATCAATGAGATTGAAAAAGACATCGGAAGAAAGTATCTTGATGAAGATATCAATAACAAAGAAAATCCATATGGTCTGACGGAGTTTGACCTTGAAGAAGTGGATGAGTTGTTGAATACTGATTCGAAAAAATAAATTAACTCAAAGGTAAAAATATGTGTGCTAAAGCTGTCGCCAAAAAACCGGCTTCAAAAAAAGTCGTGGTTAAAAAAGAAGTGGCTAAAAAAGCTCCTGCTAAAAAAGTAGCTGCGAAAAAGACAGCATCAAAAGTCGCAAAAATTAAATCAGAAGATGTTGAAGTTAATGTAAGAGAACCAGGCTCTTACGATTTAGTTATCGTTGAGTCTCCTTCAAAAGCAAAAACTATTAAAAAATATCTCGGCCGTGGATATCAAGTTGTGGCCAGTAACGGACACATCAAAGATCTTCCAAAATCAAAACTCGGCGTAGATATCAAAGACGACTTTGCTCTGGATTTAGTACCAATTACTGGTAAGAAAGATAAAATAGAAAGAATCCAGGAACTCGCCAAAGAAGCCAACGAAATCTACCTGGCTCCCGATATGGACCGCGAAGGAGAGGCGATCGCTTTCCATCTTGCAGAAGAAATCGGGAAAAAGAAAAAAATTCATAGAGTCGTTTTCAACGCCGTAACAAAAGCCGCTGTAAAAAACGCTATAGATAATCCAACAGAACTTAATCAACCGATGTACGACTCACAAAAAACTCGTCGTGTACTCGATCGTTTAGTGGGTTACAAAATTTCTCCGATCCTTTGGGATAAAGTTCAACGTGGAATTTCTGCTGGTCGTGTTCAATCAGTTGCTTTACGTGTAATCGTTGATCGTGAAGAGCAAATCAAAGCGTTTACTCCAGAGAAATGGTTTTCAATTCAAGGTGAACTTGAAAAGAAAGGCATTCCTTTTGAAGTTCGTTATTACGGCGAAGAAGCCGGTAAAAAAACGGAACTCGACGGTGATAAGGGACAAAAGCTTGCAAAAAGTATAGTCGGCGACATCAAAGGCAAATCGCTTAAGGCCATCGACGTTAAAAAGAAAGAGCGCAGACAAAATCCAACAGCTCCATTTACTACATCAAAACTTCAGCAGGAAGCCGCTCACAAGTTAGGTTTTACTGCAAAGAGAACTATGATGGTTGCGCAAATGTTGTATGAAGGGGTTCAACTTCGTGATCATGGTTTACAAGGTTTGATCACCTATATGCGTACGGACTCAGTAAGAACTGAACCGGAAGCTATGAAATCAGTCCGCGAATTCATCAAGAAAAAATATGGTAAAGATTTTCTTTCAAGTGAAGAAATCGTCTACAAGAAAAAGGGTACAAGTAAAGTTCAAGATGCCCACGAGGCCATCCGTCCAACGAATTTAGAGTTCACTCCTGATGAAGTCAGAGGGGATCTCGATGCAGATCAACAAAAGCTTTATGAATTGATTTGGAATAAATTTATTTCAAGCCAAATGTCTCCGGCCGTAATTGATCAAACGACTGTTACATTTGAAGCTGGTGGACATTTTTTCAAATCAAATGGATCAATTGTAAAATTCCCAGGTTTCAGAACAGTATATCTGGAATCAATGGCAGAAAAACAAAGTAAAAAAGATGAAGAAGGTGAAGATCAAGATGAACCTAAAACAGGTCTTCTTCCCGATATTGCTGAAGGTGAAACTTTTGCTCAAAAGAAAGCAATTACTGAAGAAGAGCACTGGACTTCACCACCACCTAGATTCAATGAAGCTTCACTTGTAAAAGCTCTTGAAGAGCAGGGAATTGGTCGTCCATCAACATACGCTGCGATCATCTCGAACATTCAAGATCGTAACTATGTAGAAAAAATTGAAAATAGATTCATCCCAACCGAGCTTGGAAATGTTGTCTGTAAAATGTTGGTGGAAAGTTTCCCTGACGTTATGGATATCGAATTCACAGCGAAAGTTGAAGAACTTCTCGATAAGATCGAAGAAGGGGACATAAGCTGGAAAAAAGTTCTGCGCGAATTCTGGAAAGGATTTGAATTGACTCTCGAAAAAGCTAAAGAGGAAATGAAAAACCTCAAAAAGCAATCGATTCCAACTGGTGTTCATTGCCGTAAATGTGCGGATGGCGAATATCAAATTAAGTGGGGAAAGAACGGACAATTCCTTGCCTGTTCAAATTATCCAGACTGTAACAGTACTGAAGACTTCAAAAAAACGCTTGATGGCCAATTTATCATCGTTGAGAAAGAATTTGCAAAAGATCCATGCCCGACATGTGGCAAGCGTTTAGCGATCAAAAAAGGGAAATACGGAAAGTTTCTTGCTTGTGAAGAATATCCAACCTGCGCGACAACGTTACCGTTCACGCTCGACGTTCAATGTCCGCTCTGCAAAGTAGGTAAATTCGCTGAGAAGAAAAGCCGTTTCGGTAAACTCTTCTACGGTTGTTCAAACTATCCAGCTTGTTCAAACGCAATGTGGACGAAGCCTTACGCTTTTGATTGTGAATCATGTGGTAATCCAGTCATGGGTGAAAAATTCACGAAGAAAAATGGCAAGCAGTTAGAGTGTCCGAAATGTCGCCACCGTGTAGATATCGCGGATACGCCATTCAAAGAAGAAAATGAAGATCATGAAGAAGTGGGTCTCGACGCTTAGGGACGTCGAGACTCAATCCGTTCTTAGAACACGTACTTGATTGAACTCAAGAAACGTTTTTCCTTTCCACTATAATGAACATTCTTAGTTTCGTTGTGTCCTCTACGTTGAATTTCTTCATAAGCAAGTTGTAAGCTCACTCGTTTTGTCAGTGCGTATTCAAATGACACACGATTGACAAAGATGCTGTCTTTGTAATCATCTGGAGAAGATCCTTCGATGCGATGTCTGCTATTAATGCTTTTTGCTTTCGAGTAGTGTCCGGCATAAGCAATAGTTACTTTTCCATATTCAACTGCAATTGAAGCCAGTGATGTCGCGCCATATCCCCAATAATAACCACGTTTTTTCATGACACCTGGTTGGTCGCTCAAGTCTCTATCAGGTTCAATGGCCATGGCCTTAACCATTGAGAAATCACCGTAGACCGCAAAGTCTGCTCGAATGTTAAAACCTTTGTAATGAATATTGGCGTGAGCATTTGCTCCAATAATACCAACTGTCCCAAAAAACTCATCTTGCTTAGAATCTTCACCGGCACCACGATCTCTGTAGGTTGATGATGAGCCTAGACCGAAGACCACATCATAACCACGAAGGAGTCCTCGCTCATCACGGTTAATGTTTTTTTGGTGGTAAGCGGCCATTACTACTTGAGCAATGACGGCCAGGTCGGTTGTCCCTTGATTTCCGTTGAGTTCAACGAACATTTTTGAAATAGAAGAATCGAGAACTAGCTTAGAATCTGTTCCTTCTTTTCCATAACCGCTGAGGTTGATGACTTCAGCATTTAGTGCAACGTTTGCCGTTTTACTTTCACTCGGAATATATGGCTTTTGATTTTTTTCTAAACCAATTTGCATAGAAATGTCTGACCAACGTGGCTTTTTACAGTCTGGCTGAGTAGCGAATTTATCTTTTTTGAAGTTTGCGTCCATCGCATGGTTCACGGCCAAGTTCGGATTTATGACATAACCTAAAGTCTTTGCAGCTAGAGAATTTTTTTGAACAAGCGCACATGATATTTGATAAGTGGCTTCACCGATCACGTATCCACCAATCGGAGTAAGAATCTGATCGTTGATCGAAAAGACTTCATGATATTCCATGAATTCCCAGACCGCAGACGATGCTTGAGTGATAAGAAATGATTCAAGAGCATTGAACCCATTAGAACGAGCGACTTGATAGTACATTACACCGGCCAATTCGTGGCCGTAGTTTGAAGCTTTATCATTATCATCGAATAACCAAGCTTCACCATTAAGTTTTTTCTTAACTCCATCTCTAAAGCCATAATCAAAATCTTGTCTCATCATGACGAGATTTTTGTAATAGATGGCCATCGCCGATGAAAGAAGAACTCCAAGCTCAACTCCAGTGCGGAGGTAATTTTTTTTGCGTACACTTTCTTTTTCAAAAAGTGTGTAAGCTTTTTCGATGCTAATAGGTCGATTGCTAAATTTATCAATGAATGTTTGATTTTTTTCATCAAAGTCTACTTCTTCTGATTCAGCAACACCGTTCATGAGAAGACCTGCTTTATAGGCTTTTTCATTGGCCACATAGAAGAAAAAATTTGTGAGAGCTTTATTGAAGGCATCAGCTTGTGAAATTTTAGCTGACTCATCTTTTTTAAAACTCCAACCGAGTGTTTTAAAATCTGATTCGTTTTTTCTATGCCAATTCGTTACATCAACTCCCAATTTATCATTTTGTTCACGCAGAATTCGAACATGGAAGTCATTCAAAGGTACTAAGCGATCAAGTCCGGGATCGATAAAATTATCAGTACTGAACTGACGACATGTGACCTCAACACCTAAATAGATAACCTCTTTGGCAATAGTATAGACTTGATTACAAATAAGTCGTTTCCATTCTCTATTGTTGTTCTCTTTTAGATCGCCAACAGAAACGACGATCCTACGAATCTGCTCCTTGGCCTGTAATTGTCCTACTCCAATAAAAAAGGAAAGAATCATTAAACCAAGAATTGATTTCATAGAAACCTCTAAACATTAAGATTTGTATAGGGTTTCAGAGCAAATATTATGCCGTCTGGTAATACCAATCTTTCTAAGATGTTTAACCGGGATAAGGTGTATAAAGATTGGACAGTGACTAGAGGATTGAGCAATCTGCTGAAATAGGCTTGACTTTGTTTTCGTATAAGCACGTTTCAAGTTCTGTTAAAACGGCCCTAGATTTATGAACGAAACTCTCTCTATGTTTATCAGGTTTCATGAGATGCGGGCCATTTAAATCCTTTAGAGGGAGAGGATAAAAATCGAGTCGTTTCATAAAATAATCGGTGAGGGCATTTGCCACTTCAGTATTTCCACTCCCGAATGGCGCTATCGCGGTAAACCAGCGGCGCATATCGGCCATGTAAGTAAGGGGCGATTCACCTGCAGGAGGGTGACCCTTTTCAAAGCGAATGAGCATGTCATTATAGTCGTTCACCCAACGAAGGAGTTCTTGCTTTACACTTGCACCCTTATAATAAACAACTTGCGCAGAGTATGTTGTTCCATTAGGACAAGTCTTGATATCTTCCAACTCCAGAAGGGGATAATTCTCACTTGAAGTTAAATCGAACTGCGTGAATTGTTCTAGTAATTCAACATCTAGTTTTCCGTCTTCACAATGAATAGACTCACGTGGATTGGTGATACCTTGGTTGAGGCGTAATTTTCCCGCATCAGAGGTCACGTTATTAAGGAAAGTTTTTTTTCCAAAAATACTTTTGTGAATATTCTGAATATCGTTAACTGATAGATAAACCACATTTAATTCAGCAATTGCATTTTGAGCATTTTGCCACAGGTGCCACTCTTCATTTTTTTCTAAAGCTTGCTTGGCATTGAAGGCAAATTTATTTTTTTGCCCATTGATCTCTTTTGGCGAAAGAGCGCGAGACAATTTGTATTTTTGGATATCATGAATATTGATCGAAATTTTTTTAAAATCATCCCGCATCTTTTGGTAGCGTTCCTGGAGTTTACACTCCTCAGGAAGATTTTTAAATGCATCTGTACAGGCCAAGACGTTAGCTGAATAGAGAAAAAGAATTAAAGTAAGGGGCATTCGCATAGGACGGCAATATAGCAAAAACCTTTAGCAATAGACCAAAAATGTAAAAATTACTTAATAGAAGCATCATAGAAATTTGCCATTCATGTAATTTTCCTGTTTTACTTATGAAAAGGAGAAAACATGAAAGGTTCAATCGAGTGGAATGCAGGTTTAAGTTTTAAAGGACTGGCGGGGAAAAACTCCGTACTAATAGATACGAAACCTCCCATGGGATCTGATAACGGTGCCTCTCCAAAAGAAATCGTTGCCCTTGCAATTGCAGGTTGCTCTGGCATGGATGTGATTTCACTTCTTAAAAAATATAAGCAGTTACCAAAATCTTTCAAAGTCGATGTTGATGTCGAACAAACTGAGCAGGGAGTTTACCCTGTTATCTTTAAATCCGTACTATTGAATTTTTTCATTGATGGCGTTGTCGAAGAATCAAAGGCCATTGAAGCTGTTAAACTATCAATGACAGAGTATTGTGGAGTCGCGGCCATGATTGCAAAGTCATGTCCTATCACATACACAGTTTTGCTCAATGGGAAGCAAATTGATAAAGGTGAAGCGAAGTTCTAGCAAATGTTTCGAGCGAAGGAATAGATTCCTGCCGGAAGAATACGATCATCATTCGTATGTTTTACACCCAATTCACCAACAGAAATATCCTTTTTAGATTTGTGATCATTCATCAGATTTCTCAAAGCTTCTTGTTGAACCCCATGAGTGTGTGATGAAAGGAAGAAGAAACTTTTTTCTCTTGTAAGAATATTGAAACAATCACCAACGAGTTCATTGATCATTTGATCAAATTCCCAGACTTCTTTGTTGGCCCCGTGTCCCCAACTGGGCGGATCAGCAAGAATACCATCGTATTTAAAACCTTTGCGAAGTGAATGTTTAACAAAGCTCTTCACATCTTCTTGAACAAATTTTATTTTTTTTACGTCGAGCCTTGAAGCTTCAGCGTTGTCTCTTCCCCAAGTAAGGACGCCTTTCGAACTATCAACGTGAAAAACTTCAGCGGCAGTTGAGAGCATCGCTAAACTCGCGCAACCTGTATAACCAAAAAGGTTCAGGAACTTTAATGGACGGCCAAGTTCTTTTTGTAAACGATAAGATTCGTCCATTAGAGTTTGCCAAACAATGGCCTGTTCGAAAAAAACTCCGCAATGACCAAACGATGTAAATTTTAATTTGAATTGAAGTTTCTGCCATTCAATTGAAAGATCATGAGGCTCTTTGTCCGCACGGTGTTTCCATGTTCCGCCTCCGTCATTTTTACGGATGCAGACCGACGTTGCTTTTTTCCATTCACCTTCTTGTAAGCGCGGAGCCCATATGGCCTGCGGTGATGGACGCTCAACTGTCACGCCAGAAATGATTTCTAATTTTTTCCCGTGTCCAGAATCAAGGAGTTGATAACCAGGTATGTTTTGCGAAACTAAATTGCTCATAGAGTTTAAATATATTAAGCACGGCTTCCTGTCCAATAAAGTTGAAAATTTTATACCACACGTGCCCTTTGATTCCGCTTAACTCGATCTTAGAATTAGTCTCATGAAGCTTTTAACACTTCTTCTTTTATCCTGTTTTAGTTTTGCCATTTATGCCCAATGGGAGAAGCATGAGAGTACGAACATTCTCACTCTGGCGGAAATGAACGCCAGTGATAATGGCAAAATAGTTCTTAATACAGCAAAAACGATCTTAGACAAGAAAGAAATCATACAGGGTGGTTGTTGGGATTTTATCAACGAAGTTTACAATAGGGCCGGTTATCCCTTGCTAAAGCGCACTACTGTCTATGATGGAAAATTAGATGGCCCCTTCGTCTCTATCGATCAAATTGAAGCGGGCGATTGGCTCTATCATATCAATCATTCATATAAAGGCAGTGAACATAGTGGAATCTTTGTCACTTGGAAAAATTTTGAAAAACGTGAAGCTTTAATGATTAGCTATCAAGGTGAAAATAAAAAACGCCCTCCACGCCTTAAAACATATGATCTCAGCAATGTTTATAAAATAATTCGCCCCCAATAAGCCTCATTTAACAAGGAGAACATAATGAAACATTTTATCATAATGGCCACTTTTATTTCATCGGCCAGTTTTGCAAAAGTCGGTGATTCAGCTAAAGCAACACTCGAAGTACCCTCGATGAAAGAAGTAAAAGCAAAACTCGAAATAAAAGAGACGGACAAAGGTTTGAAAGTCACTGCTGACATTACAGGTTTGAAACCAGGCGCTGTTCATGGATTCCATATTCATGAAGGAACAGAATGCAAAGGCCCTGATTTCAAATCGGCCGGTGCTCATTTCAATCCAACAAAACATAATCATTCAGGCCCTGCAGCTGAAGAAAAACACGCAGGTGATTTAGGAAATATTGTGGCAAATGCAAAAGGTGAAGCGAAAACAGAAGTCATGATCCCAATTGAAGAGGGGACAAATCTTTCAAGCTTTAAAGGGAAAGCAGTTATTCTTCATGCGAAGGCCGATGATCTAACGACACAACCATCAGGAGACTCAGGTGATCGTATTGCTTGCGGTATCATCAAATAAAAAAGGCTCCTTTCGGAGCCCATTTTTTATAGTCCAAAAATATCGAGAATCCCGTTACTCTTTCTACACTCATAATTACCTGCAAAAACAGTTTCAACTTTTCCACCAGCACGTAAACCTTCAGTCATTGCAATCGAAAGATTTGGATTAAAACTGCTGTTGTTTATAACGTTGATTTCTGTTTTCTTAAAGAAGATTGGAAGAATTCCACCGCGAGTAACAAAGTTGTTATCAATTACTTTTAAAGTATCACGCTCGAGTGAAACTTTTTTGTGAGGAACTTGTACACTTACTTTATTAAATCCACGTTGAATAAAATTTAATGAAGAAACAGTAGCACCATCAACATCTGTATACTCAGTTACACACAACTGATCATTGTTCATAAAAATTGAGTTTGTTGAATCGTTTGATTCGCTCGTTAAATCACAATTCAACGTTCTTTGAATCTTCTTCGCTGGAATATTTAATTTTCTAAAATGAGATTCACAAGAAGCCCCGAAAGCAGATTGCACTGAAAGAGCTATACCAAGCGTCAAAACGGCTAATTTCATAATAAGTTCCCTGATAAGGTTAAATGTGGGGAATTGATAGCACTTTTAGGATTTTTTTCAACCAA
>CAMLRB010000112.1 GCA_946482295.1 uncultured Bacteriovorax sp.
AAGCTCAAATTAAAGGTTTAGGCCAAGCTGAAAGAAATGCTGAAGATGGTATTTCACTCGTTCAGATCGCTGAAGGTGCTTTAGGTGAAGTTTCAAACATCCTAATCAGATTAAGAGAACTTTCAGTACAAGCTGCATCTGATACTATCGGTGCTACTGAAAGAAAATTCCTTAACGTTGAATTTGAACAATTAACTTCTGAAGTTGATCGTATCGCAAACTCAACTGAATTTAACCGCGTACCACTTCTAAACGGTACCGGTGCTGTATTTGATATTCAAATCGGTACAAGAAACGATCCTATCTCTGACCGTTTAACATTTGATGCTTCTTCTGCTGACGTAAACGTAGCTGCTCTAGGATTAAACCTAGCTTCAGTTTCTGATAAAATTTCAGCTCAGAACTCTCTTACTTCGATTGACCAGGCGATCATCTCTGTTTCAGGGATCAGAGCAGACTTCGGTGCTCTTCAGAACCGTCTTCAGTCAACAGTTAACAACATTCAAGTAAGTATCGAAAACCTAGCTGCTGCAAACTCTCGTGTAAGAGATACAGATGTAGCTGCAGAGACTGCAGAACTTACAAAACAGAACATCTTAATGACTGCTGGTACATCAGTGTTAGCGCAAGCGAACTCTAGTACAAACAATGCATTGAGCTTAATTCAAGCTGCTTCTCAGAGGTAATAACCTCTGAGCTTCAAGCACGCCTGCAAGTGTGAGTTGATGCAAAACAGTTGAAAGTGAAATTAACCTTTGAGTAGTTTTTAAGGTTGGATTTTTGAAAGTGGTTACTAAGTAATTTATAAAAAACAATAATAATTTTTTCGAACAAGATGTTCGAAGTATTTAACAGGAGGTTTAGCGTGAAAGGAGATTAACAATGGGTTTAAGAATAAATACAAACGTGCCTTCGTTATCAGCTCAAAGATCTTTAGGGATCAATACTAGAAACTTGAATGACAATTTAAGAAAGTTGTCTTCAGGTGAAAGGATTACACGCTCGGGTGACGATGCAGCAGGTTTAGCCATCAGTGAAAACTTGAAGGCACAGATAAGAGGAATGAGACAGGCCAAAAGAAATGCTGGCGACGCTATCTCTATGTTACAAACGGCAGAAGGTGGAATGAATGAAATCTCGAACATCATCATTAGACTTAGAGAACTTTCAGTCCAAGCCGCTTCAGATACAGTGGGAGCCACAGAGAGAGGATTCTCAGATATTGAATTTCAAAATCTCAAAGAAGAGATTGATAGAATTGCAAAATCTACAGAATTTAACGGAATCAAACTTCTCGATGGTACAGGCGGAAAACTCGAATTCCAAGTTGGTATTAAAAATGATCCTGTCCTCGATAGACTTCACTACGACGGAGCAGGAGCGGACGCATCTCTTCAATCACTTGGTTTGGCGGTTGACGGGGTGTCTACGAAAGAAGGAGCTCAAGCTGCGCTTAAAAAACTTGATGATGCCCTCGTGCACATCAACGGTGTCAGAGCGAACTTCGGTGCCCTTCAGAACAGATTGCAATCAACTTCGAACAATCTCGAAGTTAGTGATGAGAACCTCTCAGCTGCTAACTCGCGAATCAGAGATGTTGATGTAGCTTCTGAAACAGCGGACATGACAAAGAATAATATTCTTCTTCAGGCCGGTATTTCAGTGCTATCGCAAGCGAATCAAGCGCCAAACACTGCTTTAAAACTACTCAATTGATAATTTGAAAAGTTGCTCCGAATGGAGCAACTTTTCTTTTTTTCATTTATAATCAAAGAAAAGGCAGGAGTGGTATGAGCGAATTAACGACATCAGCTGACAAGCGTAAAACAATTCTCATTTTAGGTATTAATTCTTTTTTAGGTTCAAACTTAGCAGAGTTTTTTCGTAAAGATTATAGAGTTGTGGGGACTTATCATAGAAGAAACCAACCCCTGCCTGGAATTTTAAGCCTTCCTTGCGATGTGCTTAATAAAGACGAAGTTCAACTTGTTCTTTATGCCTTCAAACCAGATATAGTTCTTTATTGTGTAGGATTACCATCAGTAAAAACATGCTCTGAATTACCAAACGCTTCTGATGCTTTAAACTCTTCAGGTTTATTTAATGTTGCTGAATTAGCACCTCGCTATGGGGCCAGGATTATATATTTTTCATCTCATTATGTATTTTCAGGAATGAACAAAAACTACAACGAAATGGATAATGCCGACGTCATTACCCACTACGGAAAATCTCAAGCTGCTTCTGAGTTTTATCTGCAAAAATCATCTCTCAATTATATAATTGTGAGATGTTCAAAACTCTACGGTCGTGGAGTGAGTCCACTTAAGAATAATTTTTTTGAGATCCTTCAAAAGAATTTAAAAAACAATACAAGTGCTATCTATGACAACTTCATTCATCAAGGCTTCTTAGATGTGTTTTATCTTGGTATGGTTTTAAAAATGTGTATTGATAAAAACGTCACGAATCGTTTATTGCATTTTTCCTCACAAGATACGATGACTCATTATCAATTTGCTAAATTATATGCAGAAGTTTTTGGTGAATCTGATGGATTATTAAATAAAGGGAAATGGCATCTTCCAATTTTAAAAAGTGCGACCGTAGATAGAGTAGACGAAAATCTTCACTTCAAACTCGATGTTCTCAACATTGAGGGACTTCTTAAAATCAAAATGCCGACGATTCGAGAATCTATTGAGTTCACATTTAAACGTTTGAATGGAGTGAAGAAAACGACAAGATCTGCATCTGATAAGACGGAAGGACTATCTTATATTTAACGGCGCGAGAGCGCCGTACCCCAACTTCTTAGCGAGCACTGTTTACAATAAACTCAGTAAGGTAGTGTCTCACCAGCGCATCCAAATCCACAACTTCATTGTTGAATCGCCATGTGATCTTATTAAAAGGTCCAATGTGAGCGCGAATCTCATGAATATTTGTTGATCCAAATTGATCATTGAAAGAAAGACGAGCACCGTAAATATCTTTTCCGTTTGCTAAAAATCCAATTGAGATCACATCATTTGCTTTTCGAGCAAAAATCAATCGTAGTGAATTTCTAAAAAGCATGAAATCGTTAACAGTGTTAGAAATTTTAAAAAATTTTATAGCAGCACTTGAATGATTGCGGCCGCGGTATTCATTGAACTTTGTTAAGTAAGCTTCAAAGCGATCACGAAGATCATTCATCAAAGCTATCGACGCTTCTTCTAAGAGTAGTGAAGGGTTGAGATGACCATTGATATGAACAATACCTGACTCTTCCATGTTTATTTCATCCATGGCGAGATTTTCAATCCAAGAGTAGTTAAGTGGTTGGTATACAATAGTATCGATCATAGAATTAGGATCGACGTAAGGAGCTTTGCTGTCAAGAATATTAAAAGGGGCCCAAGAGGTGGACTATATCGAGGTTCCGCCCATTTTTGAATAGGTGGCTGCAGTTAGTAGTCTCTTTAGGCTTCTCACTGATAGAGCCCGGAGGTTCTATATGAGCTTGCTCACCGTGACCAGGGACCGCTCCCGAATAAATCTTTATAGAGGAACCAACTTAATGCCAACTCCTAGACCCACTTCTATTGTACACCTACGGGCCAACGGACTCTAGGGAACATTTTATCATTCTCCTTATATCAACAGCTTAGAGCTAAAAAAGCTGAGTTTTCTAAACTCCTCCGTTAAATAGTTGAGAAGAATGGTAAAATAAATCGATCTGAGACTAAAGTTTTCGCAAAAACTAACCGAGGAGCCTTTTGCGAATATTTCGAATGCAGGAGAGTTTATGAAAAAGCTGATTGAGTATTTAAAAGATGAGAGCGGACAAACATCTACAGAATATATTCTTCTGGTAGCTGTTGTTGCGATGATTGTTTTTAAGTTTAAGAAAACAGCTGGTGAGCGATTGGATAGTTTAACGAAAGGTGTTTTCGACAACGCAGACACTATGGTTAAGGATATGAACGCTCCATAGTTTCAATTCTTTTTTTGAGTTGGAATTAAGTTGAAAATTAATCAGCAATCATAGGCATTGTTTTCCTGCTATTGTCATACACTCCTCTATCTTCAATTCTAATAACATGATTCAATCAAATAAAATGGGGGCCAAAGGTCAGGCCCTCATTGAATATCTTCTCATTTTCAGTTTTATGACTTTTATTGGCATCAATATGGTCAGAGGTCTGGGAAAAACAATGACAACATCAGTAGGTGTTCTTGGTTACGAACTAACTGAGCAGTTCACTATTGGTGTTTGTAAAGAGATGTGTTTTTATAACGGCTACATTAATCAGGAATAACAGTGCTCCCACTAGTCGTTTATATTTTTATTGCTTTCCAACTGCTCGTAGTGGCCTATATCGATTTTAAAACACGCAAAATTTCTAATGTGTGGATGCTCATCAACTTTATCTTTTTTTGCGTTTTGAATTTTCTTTTTCCTGATATCTACAGTTGGTCCATTCAAGCATTTTTTATCCCTGTAGCTTTTCTAGTCGTAGGTTTCATTCTCTTTTTGATGAACATTATGGGCGGGGGAGATTCAAAATACCTTTCGTCGATTTACTTGCTCATCCCAATGGGGCTCCAAGAGGTCACGTTTCTATATCTTCTATATTCGACTATTTTGGTTGGAAGCACGCTATTACTCTTTAGCACATTAAAGCATCTTGATAAAATCATTGTTCTCTATAAAATGAGAGACATCACTGGAATTCGTAGAATCTTTGGACAGAAGTTCACATACGCTCCAGTTATCTTTATCGCATGGATGTGGTTCGGTTGGATAAATTCAAAGAACATTTTCTTTTAAAGAATCTTAAGCCGAATGATGGTCAATCTGCCGTCGAATACATCATGTTACTCGCTGTAATTTCCGCGCTCACATTCACTGTTATGAACAATGCGCGCTTCAAGGATTTTGTGGCCGGTAGAGGTCTCTTTGAATCCATGATCAAAGGAATTGAATATTCATATCGCTATGGAAGGGATCTTAAAAATCCAGATGACTACCAACGTGGAATGAATTTCGAGTATAAATCGCGAGAGCACGACACTTATTGGAATAATGAACAAAGTGATACTCGCTTTTTCACTGGGACTGGAAAATATCCACAATGAAAAATCAAAAAGGTCAGTCGACGATTGAATTTATTCTCACATTCACCGTCGCAGTTGGATTCATTTTTCTTTTTTTGAAAGTAGCAGTGAATTATACAAATGGTTTCATGGTTCACCATGCAACTTATCTCGCCAGTCGTGCCTATATGGCCCATGACGGTCTCGAGCAGACAGATCCACTCAATGACAAAAAAGCTGAACAATTTGCCAAAGAAGTTTTTAATTATTACTTACCTGATGGACTCATTAGTTCTATATCGGGAGTAGTTCTTAAATACAGCCATCCATCATACGGCAATCAGCCGCTGTTTACAGGCGTCTATTCTGAGTTTTCGAGCCGCTTTTCACTTGGATTCATCGGAGGAACAACACCTCTAAATTTGCGATCAGAATCTTTTTTAGGTCGTGAGCCCACTCGAACGGAAAGTGTAAATCTCACATGCGATGCTATGAAAGACAGCGCTAATATAGATGCATGTAACATTCATACGACTCTGGAAGATAATGGTGGGTAGTATGAAAGATAAAAGCATTTTAAAAAATCAGAAAGGTCAGGCATTGTTTGAGCTCATCATTTTCATGCCCTTTCTCGTTTTCCTATTTACTATTTTTTATACGATTGGAAATTCCATCAGCGGTTCTATTAATCAACAAAAAGCTGTTCGAGGATATTTTTATACACTTATGAAAAATAACTCCTACGTCAATACAGCTAAAGAAGTTGACGAATTCGTTGCGCAGAATTCTATGAGACAAGTCGGTTTTTCAGCAGTTGGTTGGCGTGAGAAGGCCCAAGGTAACCGTGCAATTGCACCTTGTTTTAAATTCAATTCAATGTTGAAGGATAACTCATCATCGGAGACGTGCGAAGGTAAGGATAGAGGCGATAGTGATTCTGGGCCAACAAGTAGTTTTGTCCGAATTTTCACTTTTTATGGCATCTGTGGACCTGTGTATACTATTCCAGACGGATCTCCAAGGATGGGAATCAACCCTTCACTTCAAAATAATCCAGCAGGCTGCATTCTCGAGTAGACACTTTCTTCCTACATAAAAAAAATTCCCTATATTTGTTAAAATAAAAACAGCTAGTTATTTCAACAGGTGGATCGAATGAATACACGCGCCCTTACTCTGGCCATAGTGATTGCAGGTTTTGCAATGATGATGGTTTATACTTACATTGATGATCAAAAAGCAGCATTGATTAAAGAGTATGGTGTTCAAAGTTCTGTTGTTGTCGCGAAAGTCGACATTCAAGAATTAGAATTGATAGATGATTCAAAAGTAGAAGTTCGTACAGTTCCTAATAACTTTTTATCACCAGGGCATTTCAAATCAGTTAAAGAGTTAGAAAACACTATCGCTACTGTTCCAATCATCAAAGGCGAACAAATAACAAAACCTCGTGTAACATATCCGGGAATTAAAACGGGCCTCTCGCGACAAGTTTCCGTAGGTAAAAGAGCTGTTGCCATCAATATCACAGAAAAAGAAGCCGTTGGTCGTTTGATCAAACCTGGTGATCGAGTTGATGTTCTTGCGACTATTGATATTTCTCAAGGTCAGAGAAAAGACTTACAGAAAACACGAACATTTCTTCAAGATGTTCTCGTTCTTTCTACAGGTATTAGCATGACAAACTCTATTCCTATTTACGGAGTTGAGACACCGAAAGTCATTCGTACGATGAATCTTAATACTTACACGAACTACAATACAATTACTCTTGAACTTGATCCATACGATGTTCAAAAATTAGCATTCGTTCAAGGCTATGGCTCGTCTGTAACATTGGCCTTGAGAAATAACTCAGATAAAGAACCTGTTCGTTTAAGATCAACTTTAATTTACGACGTCTTGGGCGAAGATGCCAGTGAAGCAAAAGCATTCTTATCTGAGAAATATCTCAAAGAGAGTAAAAATGCTCAATAAAATTTTAGTTGTTCTTTTTTCATTATGCTTAATTGGATTTAGTTTTGCACAAGAAGAAGGTGAGAATCCAACTGACAATTTGAAGGAAGTTGAAATCATTGCCGGTTTGGAAAAAATTATTAAATTGGATTTCGTTCCTAACAGTATTGTTAAAATTGCCAATGAAAACTTGGTAAGTTACCAACTTGTTCCACAAAAAAGAGAAATTTTACTTACTGGCCTTAAAGCAGGAGATACCACGCTAACCTTGCGTGATACCGCCGGTGATATTAAGGCACGTTATCTTTTGAAAGTAACTGCATCCGATCAATCGAAGATTGTTCTTCAGTTAAAAGAATTGTTAAGTGATGTTGAAGGATTAGAAATTGGTATAAAGGGTGATTCGGTTTATGTCGGTGGACAAATTGTTGTTCCAGCAGATATTGGACGAGTTGTTGTTATTCTCGATAAATACCCTGAAGTTTTAAGGCTCGTGGAATTATCTCCTCAAACACAATTGATTATTGCTAAAAAAATGCAAGAAGAGATGCAGAAGAGTAATTTAAAGGACGTTACTGTTAGAGTTGTTAATGGAAGTTTTTGGATCGAAGGAGTTGTTAACTCAAAAGAAGAAAGTGATAAAGCAGAGCAAATTGCCCGTGCTTATATGCCAGACATGATTCAAAACTTAGCACGTCGAACAGATGCCGTACAACAAACTAAGAAGCCATTGTTTGAAAACTTACTGACTATAAATGCAAAACCAAAACAAGAGCCATTGCCGAAACTTTTTAAACTCACTGCTCAGTTTGTAGAGCTAACAAAATCTTACGATCGTGAATTCGGATTTAGTTGGACACCGACAATTGGAGCTGGTGGTGGAGAAATTCAAGTTGGTAAGAGTGGAAGTGGTGGAGTAACAACATCTTCACAAGGAACTTTGGCGGCAACCATTTCAAACTTATTTCCAAAGTTAAACTCTGCTAAAAATGCTGGGCACGCTAGAGTCATTCAATCAGGTGTCGTCATTGTTAAAGAAAATATTGAAGGAGTGATTGTTAAATCGACATCGATTCCCTATGCACTTGGAACAGGCGAAAATCTCAAGACGGGAACTGCCACTGCTGGTTTCACAATGAACGTCACACCGACAATGCTTCAAGAAGAAAGAATCAACTTGAAGATGACTGTAAAAGTACAGGCCACATCATCAGATAGTCCGCCTATCTCGTTAGATAATACTGTGACTACTCAGATCGTTGTGAAGTCTCAAGAATCAGCGGTCATTGGTGGTGTTGTTTCTAGTAAAACTCAAACAGACTTCGATCGTAACCCTCCAGTGCAAGAGACAATTGAAAATGGATCGGCACTGTTTTCGTTTCTTAAATCAAAAAAGTATTCATCTAGCCGCACTCAGTTCGTCATTTTTGTGACTCCGGAACTCATAGAGTCTGCTTCCGCTGGTGCGAGCGAGATTGAACGTAAGTTCAGAAAAAGGAGCCGCTAGTGGCAGGACATATAATTACAATCATCGGTGGTAAGGGAGGGCTAGGTAAATCACAAGTAGCCGCCAACCTGGCCTTTGCATATGCCATTGAAGGAAAGGTTAAAACTTTGCTTTTAGATTTCGATCAAAAAGCAAGTGGTGACCAGGACTTTATCACCGGTATGAAAGGGAAAAAAAATTTGAGAGAGCTGGCCGATTTTAAAGGGGCCATTGATCCAAATACGATTCAGCAGTTTGTGAACATGAATCAGAATGTTTTTTATATTGGTATGCCCAATGATCAAGTGGCTGCTAATGGAATTGAAGTTGAAGCTTTGGGAAGGACTCTTAAAGCTGTCACAAATATTTATCCTATTACTATTATTGATGCTGGTAATGAACTCAATCCTCTAGCTATAAAAGCTTTAGAATTTTCTACATTAATTTTCGTTGTGGTGACACCAGATATTCTCGCTCTTAATCAAACGAAAAAACTATATTCAGAACTCGTAACAATGATGTTTCCAAAAGATATGATTCAATTTCTTTTGAATCAAGCTCAGCAGGGCCATCCAGTTACGGCTGATGTAATTTCTAAAACATTAGGCAAACCAGTTTTTAGTTCAGTGCCTCGAGATGATCAAAGCTGTGTACTGGCCTTGAACAATAAAAAGCCAGTTATGTTGGCAGCTAAAAACAGCACGTTTGCAAAAGGCATTGTTGATACGTTCAGAAAACTCAATGAGAAACAAATTCTTAGGGCCTTAGAAAAATTAAACAAGCCTGCAGATGTCGGTGCAAAGAAACCTGAAGAGAATAAAGATGGAGGTACTGTTCGAGGTGGGAAAAGTCCTTGGACAGATTTGAAATCTAGAATCCACCGTGCTCTCGTTGAAGAGATGGATCTTAAAAAAGCAGATGAGAATGATCCCAAAGCTCAAATTATTCTGAAAGAACAAACGAAAAAAGTCGTTGTTGATTTATTAGGGAAGGAAGACACAAAAGGTGTGCTCAATTCTCGCGAAGATATGAATCAAATTGTAAAAGAGATTCTAGATGAAGCGCTCGGGTTGGGACCTCTTGAAGATATGTTGAGAGATAAAACCATTTCGGAAGTAATGGTTGTTGGTCCTCATAAAATCTATTTTGAACAAGGCGGAAAGCTAAGACTTTCTGATGTTACTTTTACCAATGACAGACAAGTTTTAAACGTCATTGAAAGAATTGTTGCACCTATCGGTCGTCGTATTGATGAAAAAACACCTTACGTTGATGCCCGTTTAAAAGATGGTTCTCGTGTACATGCGATTATTCCTCCATCTTCAATCGATGGATGTACCATCACTATTCGTAAATTTCCAGAGAAGCGTCTGACGTATAAAGATCTAGTGAAGTTTGGTTCAATGACAGAGAGCATGGCCGACTTCCTTCGTATTGCTGTTGAAGCTCACAGAAATATAATCGTTTCGGGCGGTACTGGTTCAGGTAAGACGACTTTGATTAACGTGTTAGGTGGGTTTATACAATCGAATGAACGTATCATTACATGTGAAGACTCTGCAGAACTTAACTTTCCCCAAGAACACATTGTTCGTTTGGAAACTCGTCCGCCTTCGCTTGAAGGTGATGGTGCGATTGATATTCGCTGTCTTGTTAAGCAAACTTTGAGAATGCGTCCAGATAGAATTGTAGTAGGAGAGTGTCGTGGGGGTGAAACGCTCGATATGTTACAAGCGATGGGAACAGGTCATGATGGTTCAATGACAACAGTTCACTCGAATAATCCTCGTGAATGTATTGGTCGATTGGAAACACTTGTTCAATACGCGGGAACATCAATTTCTCCTCGTGCGATTAAAGAAATGATAGCGAATGCTGTTCACATGATCATTCAGCAATCGCGTTTGGATGATGGTTCAAGAAGAGTTATGTACATAACTGAGATTGGTGGGATGCAAGGAGATACTGTCATCCTTCAAGATATATTCTTATTCATCCAAAAAGAAATAGATAAGAACGGAAAAATTATTGGTGAATTCCAGGCCACTGGTTTCATTCCAAAATTTATCGAAGTGCTTGAGCGTAAAGGGTACAACGTTCCACGTGGAATTTTTAGCAATAGACCACCACAAGCTGCGCCGGCCACTGCTCCTGCTACTCCTTCAGCTGCATCAAGTGGTGTAAATCCAGCTGCTAAACCAGCTGCAGGTGGATCAGCTTCTGCAGCCGCTGCAGGTGTAAAACCTCCGGTAAAGAAATAGGGAAGCTATGAGTTTTTTTATCTCACTTGTTGGAAGAAATGGTGTCATTCTCTTAGTTGGGATGATGATTTTCTTTTTGAGTTATAGATACTCAATTAATATTTTCGAATGGGTTGAGCAAAGAACTTACGGAACTCGATCATACATAAGTGAAAAATTAGAATTTCTTTTTATTGAAATTCCTCAGGACAAATTAACAATTTATCTTCTTGCTTCTTCAGTGGGACTTGGATTGTTTATTTTGTTACTCTTTAGTGTTTTTGGAAAATGGATATTAGGAATCATTATTGGGAGCATTTTCGCTTTTATTGGTTTTAAAGCTCCTCGAATGATTGTCGATTTCCTCGTTGAAAGACGAATTAAAGCATACTCAATGCAAATGGTAGATGCTCTTCAACTTCTATCGAACGGAATTAGAGCAGGTCTATCAGTGCCTCAGGCGATTGGGATGATCGTTGATGAAATGCCACCTCCCATCTCGCAAGAGTTCAACATTATTCTTCAGCAAAATCGAATCGGTATGCCACTCGAAGAATGTTTTGAAAATCTCGCTAAAAGAGTTCCCCTCGAGGATAACGATATGTTCGTTTCGAGTGTCAACATTTTACGCGAAACCGGTGGTAATCTTGCCGAAACTTTTGACACTATAGTTGAGGTCATTCGAGAGCGAGTGAGACTGCAACAGAAAATTGACACTTATACGGCTCAAGGAATGTTCCAAGGAATGACTATCGGGGCGATGCCTTACCTCTTAGGTTTCATATACTTCATGCAGGATCCAGACTCCATGATGGGCCTTTTTACGACTCCTATAGGGCTTATCCTCCTCTTCGTAGCCATGACCTTAGATATAGCGGGGATTTACGTTATTATGAAGATAGTAAAAATTAAAATCTAAAGAATTAAGTCATTTAGTCCGAATAAGGACATGGATATTACTAACAAGGGATTTGTTATGAATTTAAAAAAATCGTTAATCGCGCTAACGCTCCTTCCGGCGCTCGCCTTCGGTGGCGTAAACCTCAAGAACGGTAACTTCTATATCACGTATACGGATATTGTCGTGCCTGGTGGTGATCACGATTTAGAAATCACAAGAACATAT
>CAMLRB010000113.1 GCA_946482295.1 uncultured Bacteriovorax sp.
ATCCGCAAAAATTGGAATCGCGTGTCCTTCGTATCAAAAATTATGAATTAAAACGTGGTTCAAGCCAGGCATCCCCCTATGTAGCAGCAGCTGTGGCCAATTTAAAACTTCTGCACCCAGGGTTAACCAATGATCAAGTAAGAAATCTTCTTTTTAGAAGCTCAAAACCGATTCATAAAGATCAAGAGCTCTTTAGACAAGAGAGATTCGCGAAGTTTGGCATGCTGGATATGAAAGCGCTTCTTGAGTTAGCAGATAAACAAGCGAATCAGCAAGATGATCAGGCATTTGTCATTCCTCAAGTTAAGGCCTTGACAGAAGTTAAATTTCAAATGAAAGACATGCGCTTTTCATTTCCGTTTACTTTGAAAAATCTTTCATCACAAGAATATTCAGGACTCGTGTGTTTAAGAGCGATGAGTGATGCTGTGGCCCTCGATGAACATTGCCTCAATGTAAATCAACTAAAAGCTTTTGGAACACAAACCTTATCGGTAAATGGTTCACTCCTGGATTTTAGAGCTGATTCTCATATCATGTTTGAAATTCAAGTTGATGAAAAACTTTATCAAACGAGTCTCGTGTTCAGTCGTGATTTAAATGCTGATCAGTCATTAATCGATATTCCAGTCACAGGTGGAAACTTTGCGGACATGGGAGTGATTAGCGGGGACCGCAGGCTCTCTCGTATGGGGCGTGTTTCAGACAGACATAGAAGACTTGCTTTCCCTGAGTACTTCTTTCTTTCGGCAGCTAAACAAACAGCAGAGGCAACAGTTGTTTCTGTTCTGACAAAAAACGAAATAGATTATCAGGTGAAAACGGTTTCACTTCCAAAAGTAAAACAAGTTCTCTCAATTCATCGTCAAGACATCAATCTCGATGGTAAATTGGATTATTTCTTCTATACACTTTCGAAAAAAGAAGATGAACTTCAGTATTATCTATTCGATGCCGACCTGAATCCTCTTTTTGGGGAACGTTCAACGTGGATCATGAAACTCACAACTTTTGAAGGTTTACCGATCGAAGGAGCTCAAGAAAAATTCGAATGGATCAAAATTAAGAGTGCAGATTTTGGGGAGATTGTTGTTCCTTCACTTTATCGCGCATATGCGATGCCTGAAGCAGATAACTCAAAAATTATTGGTCAGCGTATTTTAAACGCAGTTCCGCATCAATTCTATTTGAATCCCATAGTAAAAGAAGGCAAGGTTTCCATTGAAACGAGAGTAGTTGATTCAGTAAAAGCGATGATTGCTCTTCAAAAAAAATTGGGAATCGCTGGATCGTTTGATGCTAAGTCAGTATACCTTCTCAATCCTTTGCCGCAGACTGAAGTTGAAAGCAGTAGAGGAATTATTCGTTCATTGGTGTTACTTGAAGATGAAGGAGAGCGCACATTCTTCGAAGCTACATTAAAACTTGATGGTGATAATATTTCTTCGCTTAAAAAATTAAAAGCAGAGAAGGCCATCGATCAATCTCGCCAATTTCCAATCTATGATTTGAAGAGCGGTGAAGTGACAGATGAATCTATTTTTACGGCCCTCCTCAACAGAAATACGACAGAGTTTATTGTGAAGTCGGGCGAGAATGCAGATTCACTTATTCTTATGAATGATGTCTGGGAAAACTTGATTATCGATCTTTTGGCGACTTTTAACGACAATGGTTCAAAATTATTCTTGGTTCAAAGGCGCTTTACGCTTTCTCTGTTAAAAGAAAATGGCGAAGTTTCATCACTTCCTATTTACCGCGATTCGAGTTTTCCTGGACAAAGTTTCTCAGAGACTTTGATTCCGATCATGGCAGACGGTCGCCCTGGTGTGTACGTCAACTCAACTCTTATTTATGGTGAACGTATTTACAGTATGATAGCTAGTGATTCTGGCCTGATTCGCCCTCTGGCGCTTTCAGTGGCCATCCCTATTGGATGTGTACCGCTATCGCCTGAGACCTTTCTTAAAAAACAGGACTTCCAGTACCTCTTTTTGTGCGCCGACCCACAGAAGAAGGTCTCTCTTAAAGTCCTTCCTCTTGAAGCTTTTTAGTGTTACATTCCTCCCTGTTCTAAAAGACATACTCGTCCAATCCCATGGTGGGGTTGGACCTAATTTTTATTAGTCCAGGGGGATTTATGATTTATGAATTGTCAGTAGTGACAAAGCCGGAGCTTGGCGCGGAAGCTCACGCACAGATCGCAGAGATCGTTAAAGACACATTAAAAGGTTTCGAAGGAGAGCTTCTAATTGCAGACGATTGGGGAAGACTTCACTTAGCTCAGCCATACGCTAATGGCGCAAAACACGGGCACTTCCATTACTTCATGTTCAAATCAAACACACAAGCTAACACTGAATTAGCTCGTCGTTTTGGTATTAACGAAGGTGTTCTTCGTTCAATGATCTTCAACATTGGTGAAGACGCTGAAAAAGAAACTCTTGTTAAGAACTTCAAGACGCCACTTTCAAAACAATACCGTGGTTCAGTTCTAGACAACAACAAGAACGAAGACGATGAAGAAGGTGGATTCGAGGATATGGAAGACGATCGTCGTAAATTCGCTAAGAGAAAATCTTGCTGGTTCACAGCTAAGAAAATCAAAGCAGATTGGAAAGATCCTCAAACTTGGAACTGGTTAGTTTCTGAGTTCGGAAAAATTTCTCCAGCTCGCGTTTCTGGTATTTCTAAAAAACACCAGAGATTTGCAAACTCAGCAATTAAGCATGCAAGACAACTTGGTATTTCAAGTTATCTTTCAAACAGAACTGCTGACAGAGCGTAAGGTTTAAAACGTCATGGTTAAAGCTGAACTACGCAAACAATTTGATCAAAACGCGACAATGGGAAAACTATTGTTTCTCGCGATCATTTCGGTTGCTCTATGTTCATTTGGACCATTAGGACTTTTTGCACCGGTACCTCTCACTGTGGCGTTTCTTCTTTATGGACGTGGACTCACGTTTGTAGTGGGGATTGCGTGCACAGCGATTCTTTGGACGCTTTCGATGAATATAAAAGGATTTCCTGGGGCCTTTGGCGGAATGTACCTCGTGGCATTTCTCTATGCGCTTTTAGTTGCGGAAATCATTTTTAGAAATATCAATCCGGTGAAAGGTCTTACTTATGGTGGACTCATTCTCGTGTTGCTATCTGGATTATCAATTGTCGCTTTTGATCGATTGAATCCTATTTCATTGAAGACTGAAATTCAGAATCAGACGACAGTATTAATGAGTGATATTAAAAAACAACAGCAGAATACTGCTGGCTTAACAGGCAAAGAGGCCCTTGAGTTCCAGGAATTTCTTGATCACCCTGAAAAATTGGCGACAGAAATTTACAATACTCTTCCTTCGATTGTTTTTGTTTTCTCTTTCTTTGGATTGTGGATCAGTCTCTTTGTGACTTTACGCAATTCGATTATTTGGAGATACAAAGTTCACTACAAATTTAATTCTGCTGATCTACTGCGTTTTAGAGCTCCCGATTTTTTCGTCTGGCCTTTGATCATTTCGTTGATCATGGTTGTTGGCGCTGATTACGGGCTTCCGAAAGAATCTGAAACATTTGGGATGAACCTGATTTATTGTTTGGGTGTCTTTTATTTGTTTCAAGGTTTCGGCGTGTACAACGATTTCCTCAAGTTCATTAGAATTGGTGGATTTTTCAAAGTTCTCTTTTTGGTTTTTACGCTTTTCATGGCCTACAAATTCCTGGCACTTCTAGGTTTGTTCGATTTATGGTTTGATTTTAGAAAATATTTTACAAAAACGAAAAAAGACGAAGGAGATATATTATGAAAGTTATTTTAACTGAAAAGGTACCAGCTCTTGGTAACATCGGCGAAATCGTCAACGTATCTGCAGGACACGCGAGAAACTTTCTCGTTCCAAATGGTCTTGCAATGGTTGCTGATGATTCAAACAAAAAACTACTTGCAGCTCAACAAAAAAGCTTAGGAAAGAAAATCCAAGCTCAAAAAGATGCAGCTAACGAAGTTAAGAAAAAAATCGAAGGAATTACTCTTGAACTTATCAAAAAAGTTGGAGCTTCTGGAAAATTGTTCGGTACAGTTACAACAGCTGAACTTTCTAAAGAATTAGAAAACAAAGGGATCAACGTTGAAAGACGTCTTATCCATTTAGCTTCTCCAATCAAAGGTCTAGGAACTTTCGACGTAAAAGCGAAAATCTTCCAAGACGTAGAAGCTACTTTCAAAGTTAAAGTTGCTATCGATCCTAAGCAAGCTGAAGAGCTTAAAAAAGCTCAAGAAGAAGCTCTAAAAGCTTCTGAAGCTCGTAAAGCAGCTGCTGCTCTTGCTAAAGAAAAAGGCGAAGAAGCAACTCCAGTTGCTGAAATGACTGAAGAACAAAGATTGAAAATGGAAGTTGATAAACTTCTTCGTTCATAATCTTTCTTCGTTCTAGCAATTTAGAAGTTTTAAGAATGACCTCACTTTTGTGGGGTCATTTTCTTTGAGGTAATGAAAAAATGGCGATTTTAAATGCACCAGCTAATGAACTTCCTCATGATCTCCTTGCTGAAAAGGCCTTAGTCGGCTGTCTTATCATCGACGGTACGGCCTACGCAGAAATCTCAAATCTTAAATTAACATCTTCACAATTTTACGATCCTCGCTACGGACTCGTCTTTGATGTCATCACTGATTTGTCACTCGGCAATCGTGCGATTGACTTCGTTACAGTCTGCAATCGTTTAAAAGATAAAGGTAAATTAGAAGAAGTAGGGGGCGAATCTTTCGTTTCATCATTAACTGAAGATCAAGCTTCATCTGCTAACGTTTATGAATATGCAAAAATCGTTAAGGATAAACACTCGGTCAGAGAAATCATCAAAACAGCGATGAGAGTTGTCCAAATGGGAATGAGTTATACCGGAGAAGCGGATGACTTTATTCAAGATGTAGAATCGAGCTTCTTCAAACTCACGAACGAAGCGAAAACCGGCGGTATGGTTAAGATCAACGCCACACTTAGAGAAAATTTAAAAGAGCTTGAAGATACCACTCGTAAAATGGGTGAGATCTCGGGTCTCTCGACAGGATACCCTCGTCTCGATGAAAAATTGCTCGGTATGCAACCTGGACAGCTTATTGTACTTGCCGCAAGACCAGCGATGGGAAAGACGTCTCTTGCGCTTAATATTGCCGTCTCATCATGTATCCAATCTGGACTTCCTGTTGCGATCTTTTCTCTCGAGATGTTAGCGACGGAACTTTCGATGAGAATTCTTACAGGTCGAGCAAAAGTAGATTCAAAACGCGTGCGTACGAAAAACTTTTTTGATACTGATCTAAGAAGTTTAGCTCGTGCGACTCAAGAACTTTCATCGCTCCCGATATTCATCAACGATTCGGGGAATACGACAATTCTCGATATTCAATCTCAGTGTCGTAAGATTAAAGCTGAACAAGGTCTTGGCCTCATCGTCATCGACTACTTACAGCTCATGGGATCAGTTAATAAAAATCTTCAACGTGAACAGCAGATTGCGGAAATTTCCAGAGGTCTGAAGACGATGGCGAAGGAACTTGGTTGTCCGGTCATTGCTCTCTCGCAGCTTAACCGTGGAGTTGAATCGCGACCTGATAAACGTCCAACGACAGCTGACCTTCGTGAATCTGGAGCAATTGAGCAGGATGCGGACATCGTTATGTTTGTTTATCGAGATGAAGTTTATTTTAAAGAATCAACAAAAGAGCCAGGTGTAGCTGAAATTATCGTCGGTAAAAACCGTGCGGGTGAAATTGGAACAGCGAAACTTGCTTGGGTAGGCGCTTATACAAGCTTTGAAAACCTTGCCGCTCACCGTGAAGGACCATAATCTTTATAGTGTACTTCCTCGACTGGGGAAATTTGTCTACCTCTCAGAGGCGACAAATGCTTTTGCTTATACACTCAACACAAAAATCAATCTTATTACAGGAGAACGGTTATCGTTCTCCTTTTTTGATTGGTTAAGTTCGTTTGAAAAACCCTATTCGACATTTAAAAACGAAAAAAGAATTGTTCACTTCTTCTACGAAGCAGGATTTTTATTCGAAAATTTGGATGTTGAAAGCAGTGCCATGCTGGCCATCGACGTCGAGTACGCCAAAAGCGAATGGCTTGAATCATTGGGAGAAAAAGTAAAATTAAATCTCTCTTTGATAAAGGGGCCCGTGTTTGAAAACTATGCGGAGAAATTTTCTGCTGGATATGAAGAATTAAAACTGGGCAATTGCTATCAGTTCAATCTCACTGACGAGTATATTTATTCTTTTAGCAAAGAAGTCTCGCCCGTGAATTTCATGGCGAATTTGTGGAGTGATGTAAGTGTACGAGGGGATTTTGCACACGCAACTTATAGTCATGTACTCAAAAAACTTTTTCTTTCGAATTCGCCTGAGTGTTTATTTGAAATAGATCAAGAACAAATAGTTAGTCGGCCAATTAAAGGCACGATGAGAAAAAACGGTGAACCTCTCGATGTTTTATGGGCGAGATTAACGGCCGATAAAAAAAGCCAGGCCGAACTCTTCATGATCGCTGATCTCGTTCGCAATGATCTCTCCCGCATTGATTTACCTACGACAAAAGTTTTGAAGAAAAAAGCAATGTTAGTTGTTCCCCAGTTGATTCATCAATACTCAGAACTTGCTCTCACTTTGCGGCCACAAGTGACATTCAAGAACATCCTAACCAGTCTTTTTCCAGGTGGAAGTATTACTGGTGCCCCTAAAAAAAATGTCATGCGCATTTTGCGAAGACTTGAAAATCGCCACCGTTCTTTTTATTGCGGCTCAACGATTGTAACATTCGATCAAAAAATATCTGCTTCAATCAACATACGTTCGTGTGAAATTGATTTTCAGACCCACCAATTAAGTTATCAAGCAGGTGGAGGAATCACTCTTTTATCCAATGTAAAAGAGGAGTTTCAAGAGATGACTTACAAACACAACAGCATTCTAGATTGTCTAAATACATAAAATTACTTGTTTCTAATAAAAACTTACATTGATTTAATAATGGAGCAGAATCGTTGACATTAAATTCCGAGACTCGATATCATTTTTTTGCGTCATAGTAATTGACTTTTTAGCCAGGAAAAAATCTTCGTTTTTTTCAGTCGACGGATCGACAGAGGAACAGGAGATGGCTGAACAAAACAACAAAGGAGTGTTGAATGGAAGCTCTAGGTTTAAAGGATAGTGATAAACCAAGATCGACAGATGTCGGAGTGACATTAGGATCGCTCGCTGAGATGACTGGTTTCCCTATTGACTACATCAAGCGTGAACTTCTTTTGGATGAAGATAGCTTGAGTGTCGATGAATTAAGAGAGCGCGTGTTAGCTTATTTAAACGCACTCTAGTTTCAAAAAAGATTAAGCTAAACCTTTTGTCAGTAGGACTTTTGGTTTTTGTTACTAAAAAGCCTAGCTTCATGCTAGGCTTTCTTTTTTTATGGCCTTAAAAACAATCGACTACTGTTTGCTTCAAGACACTTCTCATGTGGGAGATTTCTTACGCGAGCAATTCGATTGCAGTTCAAACAAACTCAAAAAATTTTTTGATAAATCGTTTCTTCTGCGTTCTTTTAAAAAGGGGAGCACACTTAAACTCCCCCTGAATTTTGTGAATGATGGATTTATTAATCCACATTATGAAGGTCCGGCCATTGAGATTCTAGCTGAGAATGAATTATTTTTAGTTTTGAATAAACATCCCAATCAATTCGTCCATCCACTTTCATATGATGAATCGGATAATTGTCTTTCATATTTAAGAGCAAAGCGCCCTGAGTTGCTTTTTGTTAATCAAAGCAACTACGATCGTGGATTGCTTTACCGCCTGGACTATGAAACCAGTGGGGTCTTGATCTACGTCAAACAAGAATCCCTTTACAAAAAGTTACGTGAAGAATTCAACGAAGTAGCGAAGAAAAAAATTTATCGCTGTTGGGTTAATGGCGAGTGTTCTCTGCAGGGACGGTTTATACATTCATTCTCAAGCAGCGGGGAGAAGGGACAAAAGGTTGTCGTTCATTCCCATGTTGATGATGAAACCGCTGGCACACTCTCTGTGAGCCCTCTACGCTTTGATTCTGATAAGAACCAGACATTGATGGAGGTTCAATTAAAAACAGGTTTAAGGCACCAAATTCGAGCGCAAATGGCCTATTTGGGTTATCCCTTGGTGGGTGACGAACTTTATGGGGGCACAAAGGCCAGCAGGCTCTATCTTCACGCCGTTCAATATGAGATTGAAGTTGAGGGGCGGGTCTATAATTACGAAAGCAAATCTAACGATTTCCAATAGCTATCGCAATTTTCACCAAATAAATTCAAGGTGTCCTGAAAAATAACCGACAAGATTGGTAAGCTTTAACCCCGATTTAAGGATTGTGACGATGTCCCCACATCAGATGATTTTGGAAAACAGTTTTTGGAAATTTCTTGTTTCAATTGAAGAGCTCAAAGAAAAAAAGGAAATCCTTCTTTTTTGTTCTTCTCTTTCAATCGATGAAGAAACTTTAACTGAATATTGTGGCTATCTTCAAAGTTTCGATATTAGTGTGATTAAAGATGAACAATTTATTTTTCCTTTAAAAGATCCATGTCGAGTAAAGGTAGAATTTAGTCTATCGGAGTGGTTATCGCTCGAAGCTCACCTCCACGAAAAAAATACGAAAGAAACGGGTGCTTATTACAACAAAATTTTATCTGCCAAGTTTAAAACAGTTCAGCGCTTAAACAAAGGGCTAACTTTGTTTGCAGTAGATGAAATTCCGAAGGGAAGAACTCCCGCTTATAATAAGAGCGAAACTTTAAAAAAGAGAATTGATTATCATATTGCTCATCGAAAACTTATGACAATTAATTTTTATAATGCAAACGTTTGCGAACTTTTTCCTCATCGTCAGGTTTTTCTTGATGGAATTCTCTGTGTAGTTGGTGAAAATATCAAAGACAAATCCCTTTGTTATTTTGCAGTTGAAGATGTTGATGAAATTATCGATTTAAATATGTCCTATGAACCGAATCTGAGCCAAATCGAAATTAACGAATTTATTTGTCATTTACGTCTCGTAAATGGAAAAGAAGAAAGATTGGTTCTTAAGATTTACTCCCAAGAGGAAACAGATCTACTTCCTCAGCATCATTTTTTAGGAAACCCTTTTGTTACTTCAAACACTGAAGGGGACATGATCTGGGCCGCTACAATTGAAATGTGTGATGATGTTTTTCACTGGTTATGGCAAATGAGTGACCGAGTCGAAATTCTAGATCCTGGACACCTTCGTAAGGAATTTGCTCATTATTGTGAGCTGAAACGTGAAAGTCATGAGATTAAAAAAGTCTCATAATGACTCAAAAAAAATCTGGTAATAATTTTTTTCTCTTTTCATTTCTTCCGGCCATTCTCTATTGGTACATGGAAGAACATTATCCCGTAAAAACGGCTTTGGTTGCCGGTATAGCACTTTCTTTAATTGAAATTGCTGCTGAAAAATACTTCTACGGTCATATCCATAAACTTTCAAAAATAAATCTGGTTTTAGTTGTCGTCTTGGGAGGACTTTCTCTTATAGGTGAAGACGGAATCTGGTTTAAACTTCAACCATCTATGTCTTTGCTTGCCATGGCCCTCTTCATGGCCTTTAAACTCAGAAAAGGGCAGGGCTTTTTTCAAGAGCTCATGGAAGATATGCGGCCCGATGGTCCGCACCCTCCACCTGAAATAATGAGATCCATGGAAGTGAACCTCACGTTCTTCTTTTTTGCTTATTCGCTTTTAATGGCCATCCTGGCCTTATGGTTCAGCACCAGCACATGGGCCTTTTTTAAAACCGCGGGATTTCTTATGGTCTTTTTGGTTTTTATCATCATTCAAACAGTTGTTAATCGCCGATTGTCTAAACGTTAGACACCCCCTGATCTTTCTTTCAATCCTCTCTTAATTATTCTTATAAATGGTATTCTTCGACCATGTTCAAACGAATACTAGTCACTCTATTAATGATTCTCATGGTTGTAGAAGCACAGGCCTTCGATCGCGTGAGCGCCCTTATGTCGGACGATGCTTTTGTCATGCTTGATTCATTGGTCGATCAAAGAGAAGAGCTCAAACAAAATAAAGAAGATATTCGTCAGATCGAAACACATATTAGAACTACCAGCAAAGGTCAGAACGTTTATCTCCAGTTGAAAAATATCGCGGGCAGTATCGTTATAGTAGGTATTATCATTGGAAGTTACAAAGCAAAATTTCCACCTGGTCTAAGAGCTATGATGAGTGCTTACGTCACTATGCATGGATTGAACGCCAGCTTCATTAAGTTAAATACAAAAGATATTAAGAAACTCACAGATGAGATTACAAAGTTCAATACTCTCATTAAACAGCGTGAAGCACAGATGAAAACAAAGTTTTTATATTACTGCAATCAAGAACCCACTCATCCAGTCTGTTGTACTAATTTCTACTAAACCAAACGAAACGTAAGATTGAGACGGGGGGATTGAATCTTTTTTGATTTTACTAGCCGGTGATTCCAGAATTCCTGCAATTTACCTTTCATCACCAACAAACTTCCAGAGGCCAGTTTCATTTCCACCAGTGGTTGTTCCAGGTTTTTTTTATGACGGAATTGAAAGAGTCGTTCAGCACCATAGCTAAGAGAAGCAATAAGAGGTTCTTTCCCTAATGATTTTTCATTATCTGAATGCCAAGACATATGATCCTCTCCGTGACGATAGTAATTCACGAGAACCGAATTAAAATGGCACTGAAGATCTTTTTCTAATGTTTTTTTTAATTCAAGTAGGGGAGGAGTCCACAATACTGAATCCATGGTAATGCGCGAGTAAGTATAACGAACTCCTATATCGCCGTGCCAGGCCGTCATACGTGGTTGTGGATGAGTTTTTCCAAACATTGTTATTTTATCATCACGCCAAGAGATATCTTTTATAAGTTCATCAATTGAATGTTGGGTATCATATTCAGGACAATAAAAGGCCTGTCCATCATGATCAATGAGTGTTTGAAACTGCATTTTTACTTTTTAGTTTTTGCAAAATGTTCCGTCTGAATTTTAATACTATCTTCATGAATGGCATTGAAAATTTCTTTGATAAAATCTCCATCCAGTCCTAATTTGGAAGCATTATCGAGACGTTCTTTCATCAACTGATCAAAACGACTTCTCTGAAGAGCAGTGATGTTTTGTTCAACTTTCGCCTGGGCAATTTTTTCAACGATCACTTTGCGCATTTTAAGTGTATGAATAAGCTCTTCATCCAGTCGATCAATTTGAGAGCGCAATTTTTCGAGTTGGTTAGTGAATTGAGCATCATCAGACATTTCGTGTCTGATGGAAAGGGAAGCCAAAATTTCTTCAAGAACTGCAGGCGTGACTTGTTGAGAAGCATCTGACCACGCTTTGTCGGGATCAGGATGACTTTCAATTATGAGACCTTCCATATCGAGATCCATCGCTTTCTGACAAACTTTTTGAATGAGATGGCGGTTCCCTGCGATGTGGGATGGATCGCATAGAATTGGTAGATCCGGGAATTTAATTTTTAATTCGGCCGGAATTCTCCAGAGTGGATCATTTCTAAATTCTAGTTTATCAGCAACAGAAAACCCACGGTGAATAGCTAGCAGTTTCGTAATACCAGCGAGATTCAATCGCTCGAGTGCTCCAATCCACAATTGCAAATCGGCATTGATAGGATTTTTTACCATAACTGGAATGTCGACGCCTTTTAAGCTGTCGGCGATTTCTTGAACAGAAAAAGGATTTGCCGTTGTACGAGCGCCGATCCATAAA
>CAMLRB010000114.1 GCA_946482295.1 uncultured Bacteriovorax sp.
CTATCCTTTTTCCTTTTATTTGAAAAAACATTTCTGTGGCTTGATTGCCTTCTAAAAATAGCAGAGTTTAGATGAGCTCAATTTAGCGCTTAAAAATGATCAAGATCAGTTTAAAAAGAAAATATCACATTTGTCTGATGAATTTCTCAGCTACATAGATGAACAATTTAATACTTGGACATTCACGAGAAGTGAGAAAGAAATAGCCCTTCTCTTAATTAAGGGTCTCTCGATGAAGGAAATTGCAGACATTCGTGGATCAAATGAAAACACCGTCCGACAGCAATCAAGTCAGATATATAAGAAAAGCAGACTAAGTGGAAGAATGGAATTGAGCGCTTTTTTCCTCGATGATTTGCTGTCGTTATCGAAGTTGCCGGAGGGTAAGTAGCCTTTCCTATCTTTTCAGAAAAACGAACTCTATGAAGTAAGAGATCAACTTTTCTCTATGTTATTACTAAAAAAGGCCCCAATGGGCCTTTTTACGTTTAGTCAGTAGCCCGAACTCATTGAACGCGAACCACTTTTCTGGTTATGGAACTAGTAGAAAAGCTCCACTGGAGCTTTTCTTCGGGCTACTCCCATTCAATAGTTCCTGGTGGTTTAGATGTAATGTCATACACCACACGGGTAATCCCACGAACCTCATTCGTAATCCTTCGAGAGACCACTTCTAAAAATTCATGTGGAAAATGCGACCAGTTCGCGGTCATTCCATCAGATGAATTCACCATGCGAAGACAAATGACATGTTCATAGGCTCGACCATCCCCTTTTACTCCGACTGTTTTCACAGGCAGAAAAACAGTAAAGGCCTGCCAGGTTGATTGGTAAAGTTTCGCCTCTTTCAATTCTTCATAAAGAATTTGATCACTCTCTTGAACCATACGAATGGCCTCTGGAGTAATCTCGCCAAGAATGCGAACCCCAAGTCCTGGACCAGGAAAGGGGTGACGATAAACCCAATCACGTTCAAGACCAAGACTCATCCCCATCGCTCTTACTTCATCTTTAAAAAGGTGGCGAAGCGGTTCTAGAAGTTTCAAATTCATTTTCTCAGGAAGACCACCAACGTTGTGATGGGATTTAATTGTCGACGATTTTCCATCTTTTCCGAGTGGTGAAAGCGATTCAATCACATCGGGATAAAGCGTTCCCTGAAGAAGATACTCAAAATGAATTTTGTGATCAGCTTGATATTGTTTTACTTTCTTATCGAAAATTTCAATAAACATTTTGCCGATAATTTTTCTTTTTTGTTCTGGCTCGTCGACACCTTTAAGAGCATTTAAAAATTCAACTTTGGCATCAATTATTTCAATGTTCAGGTCAGTCTTCTCTTTCAAAACATTGATGTGATGATAATCTTGCAGTCTCAACAAACCATTATCCACAAAAAAACAATGAAGATTATCACCTAGAACCTTTGCACTGAGTGTAGCGGCCACAAGTGAATCGACTCCACCTGAAAAAGCACAGAGAACTTTTTTGAGTCCTACTTCTTTAACCATGGCCAAAGATTCGACAACCATTTCTTTGGCATCCCAGTCATGATGAAGTTTCGCGAGATTTTTATAAAAATACTCAAGCAGAATTTTTCCATGTTTGGAATGCTCAACTTCAGGATGAAATTGAAGACCCATTATAGGTTGAGTTTTGTGTTTTATACCAGCAACAAGTTGATTCGAACTCGTAATGATCACTTCAAAATCTTTTGGCACAAGACTGACGTGATCTGAATGGCTCATCCATACACTTGTTTTATCAGGGCAATTCTGAATTCTGAAACCATTGGAGAAGTGAACGTCGGCGTGACCGTATTCACCTATGATTCCTCTTTCAACGACTCCGCCAAAATACTTTCCTAATAACTGCATTCCGTAACAAATACCAAGAACAGGTAATTTTTCGTGCTTAAAAATGAAAGAGTAATCATGGTTATCTTCAAATACGGATTGAGGTCCTCCAGATAATACCAAACAGTGAGGTAGATCTTTTTGAGCAAACCGCCGTTCGCATTCGTTTAAAGATAGAATTTCAGAAGAGTATCCAAGTTCTCTCGTCTTTCGCGTGATAAGTTGTGTGTATTGTGAACCGAAGTCCACAATCCAAATATTTTTTGAAAAAGGCATTTTCATTTTTATCTCTTAATCAATTATGTCAAACGATAGTTAGGCGCTTCTTTAGTGACAAAGACATCGTGTGGATGACTTTCTTTTAAAGAGGCATTTGAAATTGTAATGAATTCAGCTTTTTCATAAAGCTCTTTTAAATTCTTAGCGCCAACATAACCCATTCCTGAGCGAAGCCCACCGACGAGTTGAAAAATATTGCTGGATAGTGATCCCCGATAAGGAACTTGTCCTTCAATCCCCTCTGGAACGAGTTTTCCAATATCTTCTACATTGGCCTGACCATAACGATCTTTACTTCCCATGCTCATCGCACCGAGAGAGCCCATACCACGATAGATTTTATAAGCTCGCCCTTGATAAAGAACCATTTCTCCTGGAGCTTCATCTGTTCCCGCAAATAAAGATCCAATCATGACTGAGCTTGCACCACCAGCTAGAGCTTTTACAACATCTCCTGAAAGTTTTATTCCGCCATCTGCAATAACAGGAATTCCTAGTTTGCGACAGAATTCAGCACACTCAAGAACAGCAGAAAATTGGGGAACACCAATACCTGCAACAACTCTCGTTGTACAAATTGAACCTGGACCAATTCCTACTTTTACTCCATCCACTCCAGCATCAATGAGATCTTTACAGGCCTTTGCTGTCGCGACATTACCTGCGACTACATCAACATTGGGAAAAGTTTTTTTAAGAAGTTTGACCATTTCAATAACACCTTTTGAGTGTCCGTGGGCCGTATCCACAACGAGTGCATCAACATGAGCTTCAACAAGAACTTTGGCCCGTTCAAATTCGCGCTCTCCGACACCAATTGCGGCCGCAACTCTTAGACGTCCAAAGGAGTCTTTATTGGCGTTGGGAAATGTAATCGTTTTTAAAATATCTTTTACTGTGATGAGACCATGAATGAGTCCATCTTCTGAAACGAGTGGAAGTTTTTCGATGCGATGTTTGTGCAAAAGTTTTTTTGCTTCATCCACAGAAATTTTTGGATCGGCAGTAACGAGTTTTTCTTTTTTCGTCATGACGTCTTTAACTTTCTGATTGAAGTTCGTTTCTAACTGGAGATCTCTATTTGTCAGAATTCCTACAAGTTTCTTATTTTTATCAACTACGAGAACACCAGTAATTTTCTTTTGATGTTTGAGATCCATGACATAAGAGAGAGTTGTCTCTTCATCAACACTCACTGGATTGAGAATCATTCCGGCTTCAAACTTTTTAACTTTTTCAACTTCTTCGGCCTGACGATAGGCCGTGAGATTTTTATGAATGACACCGATTCCGCCTTCTTCAGCAAGAACAATCGCTGAAGGCGCTTCCGTAACTGTGTCCATGGCCGCTGAGACTATAGGAATGTTGAGATTAATGTTCTTTGAAAACTTTGTTTCCGTTTGCGTTTCAGAAGGTAAATTTTCTGAATAAGCAGGTCTTAGAAGAACATCGTCATACGTTAGGGCCGGTTGTTCTTTAACTTTAGACATGGTGATCCTCTTTTACGCCGTAAAAAAAAGGATCATGAATGTTGCTTAAACCCTTAGAGACTATTGAGACGGTTAAGCAGCTGATCACTTTCTTTTTGGTGTTCGTTAATGATTGTTGTAGGTAATTTATATTCTTCAGGAGAAACTGGACCATCGAGAACCGAAGCCGGTGCACGGCCTTTCGTCTGAGTCGGAGCGATTGCTGTGGTCGCACTTTGTTTAAGACCATAGATCTTAATCTCTAACGGAGCGGCAGCAACTTTATCAAGGTGAACTACAGGAGTAACCTTAGCAGCAGGTTTCACTTTCTTAGTCACAACTTTGACTTCAGGAACTACTGGTTTAGATTCATTTAACAGTTCTGATTTATAGGCTTCAAGCAGCTTGTTGTCAACGTTCGGTACTGAAGCAATTCCACGCGCTACAGGTCGTTGATCATTCTCTTTAAAAATGCGATCAGCATGTTTTTCCATCGGTGTTATATTTTTAAAAAGAGTAATGAGTTGTTTGTAGGTCTTCTCACCTACAGGCGTTGGATCTCTCGGCGCGCCTTCATCGTAAGCATTATCAACAAAAGAAAAATGTCCTTCAGCAACGGAAAGATTCAGTGCTTCTGATCTAAGATTTGCGATTTTCATCATTCCACTAATAACCATGAGCTGTGTTTTACCTTTCGTAGAATCATAAGAAAGGATGGCCTCTCCCCCTTGATAGTGAACACTTGCGTTTGCCGTCGTCACTTTATAGTCATCAAGTCGATTCACAGATTGAAACCAAAGATCTCCACTGCGTAATTCAATATGGTTGTTGTAAATAGCTACTGAGGATGAGTTCCCCATGTGAAAGCGATGATCAGCATTGTCCGTGAAAGTCACTTGTCCTGCATGTTCGATCACCAGTTCTGAATTCATTTCGATGACATCGCCAACGCGGATATCTTTTGTTTTACCTTGATGAGAGATAAAACCCTCTCCTTTAATTTCTACAACACGCCCGAAAGGTGTCGCTGAAACTGTAAACGAAAATAAAACAAGTGATGCCGCTATAACGATTTTATTCATGTGTTTTCTCTTCTATTTTTTCGTAATAAGCACTTAAAATTTTCCACTCATTTGTATTGCGATACTTTTTGCGGAATTCTTCAACCGTTGCGAAAAACTTTGCTTTATCACCTAATTTCATATGAGTTAAGGCAACCCATAGTTTTGCACTTCTATAGTATGAACTTGTTGGATATTTCACCATAAGAGCTTCAAAGTGTTTTAATGTCCACTCGTGGTGAGATCCTGATTCATAAGAAGAGATCCCTGCTTTAAAGAGAAATTCATCATCAATTTTTTTGTGTTCAGGATAATATGTTGCAAGTGATGTATAGAATTGTGCTGCTTTTTCAAAACTCTTTGACTTAAATTCTTTGTCAGCAATTTTAAGCATGTCTTCTGCTGACCATTTATAAGTTTTGAATTCAACATAATCTTTTTTCACATCAAAAGCTGGTGCTGCACTTGCTGGAGTTCTTCCTCCTCCATGCTCTGCTGCTTCCCCATGAGATGTGCTGCCTAATTTTTGTGATTTATAAAAGGCTTCATCTTGTTTGAGTTTTTGAATTTCAAATTCGAGTCCTTTAACTTTCGCTTTTAGTTCTCGATTTTCTTTTGCGAGTTTAAGCGCAACGAGTTCGTACTTATTAATCTTTGCAGCTTTATGCTCAATCGATTTCACATCAAGATTACATCCCGACATGAGGAGACAAGAAGCTAATAAACTAAGTTGAAACTTCATAGGCCTATCCTTTCTATGGATCCTGCAGGATCACATGTTCTCTAAGGAATTTCGGCTTTTTAGCGGAAAAATTTAGGAATAATTGAGGGAATCAAAAAGATTTACTAACTGATCAATTCCATCAACAAAAAGGGCCGGACCTGGCTGCAAAAAGATTTCTGGAGCGAGTTCAAAGACTTGATTGCGTACCACTGCGTTTACCTGATTAAAAGCTGGACGGTTTTTGATGGATTCGATGTCTACTTTTTTTCCACACCATGAAGCGAGTATAATGTCCGGGTTCAATGATCGGATTTCTTCAAATTGAACAAACCGATCACGGGCAAGACCTCCGCTTTGGGATTTCATTGCAAAAATATCGTCTCCGCCACAAATTTGAACGAGCTCGCTAAACCATCTGATGCCACAAATGGCCGGTTCATCCCACTCTTCCATATAAACTTTAAAACGACGACCTCGTCTTAGGGCACGAGTTTTTGCCCATACAACTTTTTCTTCAAACTGATTTAAGAGTTTCATGGCCTTCTCACCTTCTCCAATGAGATTGGCCGTCATAAGCATTGTTTTTTTGATTTCATCAAGCGATCTTTGATTCGTGATGAAGACGTCATGGCCTTCACCAATCAACTCTTTTGCAATGTCTTTTTGAATGTCGGAAAAACCAATGATGAGATCTGGAGAGAGATCTTTTATTTTTTTTCCATTGGCGTGAGTAAAAGTTGAGATAATAGGATGTTGTTTGACCTCTGCAGGTCTTTTGGCAAAAACTGATACTCCAGCGATCACGTCACTACGTCCGAGCAAGTGAAAAAGTTCAGCCGACTCTTCTGTTAAACAGATAATTTTTTGAGGATAAAGTTTATTCATAGCTCGGTAATCTTACGACAAAAGTCGTTTTATCTTTTTCGATTGTATGAAAAATTTCTCCATCGTGAGCATCAACCAGTCCTTTGGAAATTGAAAGACCGAGGCCTGTTCCTTTTCCAAATTTTTTTGTCGTAAAAAACGGCTCAAAGATTTTTCCTTCAATTTCCTTAGGTATACCAGGCCCGGTATCACGTATGTGAATTTCCACCCATTCGTTGGCCGAGAAAGCTTCGACTTCAATGATTTTTACTTCTGAAGCTTCAAGGGCATCAATAGAGTTGTTAATAAGATTAAGTAATACCTGTGAGATGAACGAAGGATAACAGATAACGTTGATGGTTTGATCTATATCTAATTTTAACGTTATGTTGTTTTTCTTCAAACGATCATCAGCAATGATCATGTTACTTTCAATTAGGTCTTGAACACGAATCGAGACCATTTGATCGCCTTTTCCTTGACGAGCAAAAGTCGAAATTCCTTTTACAATCTGAGACAATCTCAAAATGGTGCTTTCCACATTTTCAATTATACGGTCACAGGAAGCAAGATCAAGTTGGTCTCTATAGAGCAAATTGCGCATCTGATGTAACTTTCCTTGAATGGTGAATAAAGGATTGTTGATATCATGAGCAAGATTAGAGGCCATCTGTCCCAATGATTGAAACTTTGCACTCTCAATTAATAAACTTTTTTGTTTAAGAATTTCGTATTGAAGTTGATAACTCATTTGAACATACAAGAGCGCTTGTAAAAAACAAAAGAGGATAACGAGTAATAAGAAAATAAGATAAACCCGCTGAAAATTATGTACGTGTGAAAGCGGTCGATAGAATTCAGGTGAAAAAGTAGTGAAAACAGCTGCCAAGGCGACACCATTGAGGAAAAAGAGAATCAAAGCATAACGGGGTTTGAAGTAAAAAGCATTCATGAGAAAGAGAGGCAATAGCCACATTAAACCAAAGTACCCCATTCCCTTTTCTGAAAACGCCGTAAGATAGACTGTTGAAAATAGAACAAGAACTTGAACAGCAGATCCGAAATTCAAACATGTTTCAAAATTCACTAAACGTGTTTTGAGAAATATTATGAGCGCGACGAGAACGATAAGGCTAATGAGAATCCCAATTTTAACAAAGAGGGAAAGACCCAAAATGCTGGAAACAATAAAAAGTGACGAAACGATCACTATGGCACAAATATTAGCGGCCACTACAAGCCTTGCCCTAAAAAGGACGTCAATTTCAACAAACTCTGACAGTTGAGGAGGAAGAAAAAAATCCAGAAAACCATAGAGCTTTTTAAGCATGAAAAGTTCCTTGCTCAGAGGCATTCGTTTAAATCTACTCTTAAAACTTTAAGCCGACGCTCCATGTTTTGTAAACAAGACCGCCCTGTTCCAGCTTGTTAAAGCCTCGAAAATTGAGTTAAACTTAAGGGACTCACCGTCAAGGTTGCTTAGAGGGAAATTATGCGTTTCACACAACTCTTTTTACTCGTTTTTGCTCTTATCTCAGGCCCTCTTCTGGCCGATGAAACTGTACCGGCCAAACCTGTTCAGATGGTCGTTCAATCTTATAAAAATAGTAACGATCTCTTCATTGCTTTAAGTTATGAAAATCATCCTAAATGGCACACTTATTGGAAAAATCCCGGGGACGCCGGACTTCCTATTAAAACTACATTCACTGTAGATGGAAAAGAAATAAAACTCGAAGAAGAGGAATGGCCTGCTCCAAGACGTTTTATTGAAGAGGGAAATCTTTGGGCCTATGGATATGAAGGGGCCTATACTTTCTTTTATAAAGCTTCGAAAAAAACATTAAATTCTTTCGCGGGTAAAGAAATTTCAGTCCGCTCAACATGGCTCGTTTGTAAACACATCTGCATCCCTGGTGAGAAAAAAGTAGACTTCAAACTTGTAGGTGAAGCGGTTGAATCAAAAACACCAGATCTTCTCACTCCTTTGGCCGCTTCAACATTAACGGAACGATTCCAAAATCTTCCGAAACAAATCCCGCTTCCCCAAAATCTTGAAATAAAACTTTCAAAGGGAGTTGCTGAAAAAACTCTCGTTCTTTCTTACAAAGTTAAAAACGTCAGCGATATGTCGATTGTCTCGCAAACAAATTTGCTATTTGCATTCCCGCAAGCACCTTTTGATTTTCGTCACGAAAACTTAAGCAAAGAAACTTCAGCAATTAACGGCACTATGGAAATTTCGTGGGATGGTGAATACCAAGATCCTCCGGTTGATTTACCAAAAGACGGGCGTTTCAAAAAACCTTATAAACTTCGTTTTCTCTACAATGATCCAATTCAGAAAAAAACTGTTCTGCTAGAAAAGACATTCGATCGATTTGACCTAGCACCAGTGACTGTTCAGCAGTCGCCAACGGAAACGAATGCGAAAGAAGTTGTTCCTTCTCCCTCAAATGCCGGAAGTACGGTTGTGATGGCCCAGTCTACACAATCGCTTTTTTATTATCTCATTGTGGCTTTTTTAGGCGGACTCATTTTGAATGTCATGCCTTGTGTTCTACCTGTCATATCTCTGAAACTTTTTGGTTTGATCAAATACAAAAACGAATCTCGTCGTATGATCATTCGTCATAATATTTTTTACACGCTAGGAATACTTGTTACATTCATTGCTCTGGCCGCGATCATTGTTTTACTTAAGGGACTTGGCTCGCAAGTCGGCTGGGGATTCCAACTGCAATCACCTCTCTTCATCGCCCTCATGATCGTTTTCCTTTTTATCTTTGCACTCAATCTTTTTGGCGTCTTCGAATTTAAAACACCAGGAGGAAAACACCTGGGAAACGTCCAAACGAAAGAAGGATTTGTTGGAGATTTTCTTAGCGGAATCCTGGCCACCATTCTTTCGACACCTTGTTCAGCTCCTTTTTTAGGTACAGCACTCACATTTGCTTTTAGTTCTTCAACTTGGGAAATCATGTTGGTTTTCATCATGATTGGATTGGGACTTGCGAGTCCATTTATCATTACTGCTTTTTTTCCTCAGCTTGTTTCGTTTCTCCCAAAACCTGGCAATTGGATGAACACGCTAAAAAAGATTTTAGGTCTTACTTTAATTCTGACCATTCTCTGGCTCTTTGATGTTTACAATGCTCTAGTTGATGGGTCTTCTCACCTTATTAAATTAGGTGTCTCACTCGTTTTCATCTATGCCGGTTTTCTTCTCTACAAAAAAGACAAATGGTTTGGACTAGCAGGTTTTCTCGCTTCTCTACTAATATTCATCAATCTCTCGTCAACTGAAATTGTTCATTCAAATGACGAACAGACTGCACTGATTCGCGATAAACAATCTCATGGTTTAAACTGGGAGCCGTGGTCAGAAAAAAGAATGGCCGATTATAAAGCGACAAACCAGGCAGTCTTCATCGATTTCACAGCAAAGTGGTGTTTTACTTGTAAAGTTAACGAGCGATTAGTTCTCGATACCGATAAATTCAAGGCCTTTGCTGAAGATAAAAATTTAAAACTTCTCATTGGAGATTGGACGAAAAGAGATGAAGTCATTGGCAGTTTTCTGAGGAAAAATGGAATGGTGGGAGTGCCTGCTTATTTTGTTCAAAAAAAAGATGGAACTTTAGTGAACCTTGGAGAAACCATCACGATAGAGCGAATTAATCAGCACCTTGATTAAGAAAAAGTTTTTCCGCTAATTGCAAAATCATTTCTTTATCCCACAATTCATTTATCCATTTTTGTGGGATACCTTGCTGGCCATAATAGGCCCCGGCCAACTGGCCAAAGACTGCGGCCGTCGTATCAGTGTCATCACCTAAATTAACAGCGAGAAGAACTCCCTCGTCAAAAGATATTGTGTTGAAAAAACACCAAAGAGCTGATTCTAAACAAGTCCACGCTTCTCCTTTTCCGCTTAATTCATCATAAGATTTTTGAAGAAAGTCATGTTTAAAAATCGATTTTAATTCTTCTTTAGTTTTACCGGCAAGCGCCCCATTAATGAGTTTACCAAGCAGTTCACAAGTTTCTAAACAGGCCTCTGGGGCATGTGTCACTTGAGAACTTAAGCGCGAATAGTGAGCGACAGATTTTTCATCAGGATAGTAAAAAAGTGCAACTGGAGATAAGCGCATGATTGAACCATTTGTCGCAGGATCATTCGGGCTTCCAGCATAAACGCTTTTGTCTTGTTCATAGCGAAGAAGGGCCGCTTTCGTGGTATTGCCGATATCAAAACAATGCCCCGTGCAGCTCATATAACCTTCACGAAACCATTTTAAATATCGCTCAACCTGATCTGCAGGATCAAAATCTTTTTTTTCAATTAGACTTGTTCCTAAACAAAGCGCAAGGCTCGTATCATCTGTCCATTGACCTTTTTTAAGATTAAAGGGCCCACCGTCTTGATAGTCTGAAACTTTTGGAAAAGATCCACGCGCCTTAAATTCAACGGGAGCACCTAGAGCATCACCTACCGCAAGTCCCAGAAGTGAACCATGAAAACGATCGCGCAAACTAATCATGATTCGAATTTTGAAGGAGAACGCATAATACTCACGATAACATCGCCAGGATTTTTATCTTCATAAAGTACGTCATAGACGCCTCCGAAGATTTGAGCACGAATATCATATTTTTCAGCAATAAAGCGCGCTGCCTTTGCTGTTTTATAGCCTTCTACAACGGAACGTTGTGAACGAATGATTTCTTCGGCCTTTCTTCCTTTTGCAAGTTCAATCCCGAAACTTTTGTTACGTGAGAGATCGCCCGTAGTTGTGAGAATTAAATCTCCCATTCCTGAGAGACCATAAAATGTTTCAGGTCGGGCATTGTAAACAGCTCCAAATCTTAACATTTCAGCAATCCCGCGAGTGATCATCGCTGCACGTGTGTTGTGGTTGTAACCGAGACCTTCAATAACTCCTCCCGCGATAGCGAGAATGTTTTTAAGTGCGCCTCCAAGAAGAACACCTTTGATGTCGTAGCTTGCGAGCACTTTAAAGAAAGGCGTATTCAGCATCGGAATCACTTCTTCTAAAACTTTTTTTGAACGACCCGCAAGGGTAACAAGGGTAATTTGTTCTTGCATAATTTCGTGAGCAAAACTAGGTCCAGAGAGAAAGCAGAATTGATCTTTGAAATGAGGAAACGTATCAAAGAATAGATCATCTGAAAGTTCAAGTGTATTTGGATCAATCCCTTTTGAAAGTGAAACAAGAGGAATACGTCGAATAAGATAATTAAGAAAACGATCATAGTTCTCACTGAAAAATTCTGTAATCCCATTAGAAGGAAGAGCAGAAACGATAAGTTCGATATCTTCCACGGGATGCGCATCAACTTCTTCCCAAGTAAGTGCGGCATCGACATTAGAGGCAATCTTCATCCCTGGAAGATAAATTTTGTTTTCGCCTTGTTTGATAGCATCGTAAATATCTTGCGAGCGTACTTTGAGAATAACTTTCTCAAAATTTTGCGAAAGCACTTGGGCCATGGCTGTACCGAAGGCACCAGCACCAATAATAAGAGCAATCTTCTTTTTGGATTGTACTT
>CAMLRB010000115.1 GCA_946482295.1 uncultured Bacteriovorax sp.
GGTGCTAAATGAAAAAGTTATTTTTAGTTTTACTTCTTGCTAGTGCCTGTTCCACACAAAATGTTTCGACCAAGAGAACAGTTGCAAACGATCCGATTAAAGAAGAGGATTTTTCCTGGGTAGAACAGTTAGATTTCGATAAAAAGACTGAAGAAAAGTATCGTTCAGATAAAGATGTTTTTACTGCAACTTCTGCTGAAGAAGCCAACCATGCTCTTGTGAAAGAATCACTTTCTACTTTGTCAGACGCTCGACTTGAAGAAAGTTTGAGTAAGTCAGATGATGCAGTTTTGAAAATGAACGTAAGATGTTTACAGGGTAAATTTGATGAAGCCTTTAAAATTGCCGACGTCGAGTATAGAAAATTCAAAAACAATACGAGTTACTGGAATCAGTTGGGAACTTGTTATTACTTGAAGAATGATTATGCGAAAGCAATTTTGTTCTACAATAAATCACGTGATCTTGATTCAAAATTTGTTCCACCTGTTAATAATCTCGGAGTCGTTTATCAAAAACAGGGTAAATTTCAAAAGGCACTTGCTGCATATAAATTAGCAGCTGATATGAACGCTTTTACTGTAACGCCTACTTACAACCTTGCGCAACTTTACTTAAAGTTTGGAACTGTTGGAAAGGCACTTCCTATTTTTCAAGGTCTTCTAAAACGAAGTCCAGATGATGTCGAAATTTCATCTGCGCTCGCCTCATCACACTTAATTAAAGGTGATTACCAGGCTGCAGTGGATATTTATTCAAAAATGAACAAGTCTGTGCTGTCAAAACCTTCAGTGGGATTAAATTATGCTGTTTCCCTGAAGCTGTTAAATAGACCGATCGATGCAAAAACAGTTTTTGATAACGTGTCAGCGGCAGGAAATGAAAGCCGTCAATCAAAAGACTATTCAACGAAAGTTGAAAAATTCATAAGGAACTAAGTATGAAAGTAACATTAACACTTCTTGCTTTAACACTTTCTATAATTTCATTGGCTCAGGATGAGTTGCCTCAATCAGATGCTAAAGGAAAAAAAGTTATCTATACATATAAGCAATACGAAAAATTCGACTTTGATGATCTGAATATCGAAGGGGATAGTGGAGCGCCTTCCGATCTCTCAATTTCTCCCATCCATGAAAAACGATTCACGAATAGATTGCCTTATAGAAAGTCATTCACAGTAGAAATTAAGAAAGGAATCGAGCGCGTACGCTAATGACTGTTTTTCTGGGCGCCCTTCCTAGAGTTCTTTAATCGAAATTCAAGAGCTTAGACTAAAGAATCCTTTGCTAAAAGAGGTTCGAGTATAATAGTTCTATCTATGAATGCTCTAAAGAACATTTCGTTAACAGGTATACAATTAACCAGAATTAAGCTGGCCTTATTATTGTCGTTTTCTGCACTCATTGTTTTACAGCTGCTAGTGGGCTTTGAATCGTTTGACGACTATCTGATTATCTTTGTCTATGTCCTCTTTTTAAATGACCTCTACATTAAAATTAAACGTCCTGAACTGGGTGCTTATCAAGATGAGCGGATCAAACGTTCGATGATGTCTGGAGTTTTTCTAGTTCTTTTTACTCTTCCATTTATGCTTGATGCTTTGAATGTGACGGATCAATCGAGAATGTTTATCTATCGCTTGGGATACATGCTATGGGCCCAGGTCTTTTTATTAGATGCTTTTATTCAGTACAAACAAAAACAAAGTAAGCAGTGGCTTATCATCACAAATACTGCGGCTCTTCTCATTGTCTTTGGGGCTTTCGCTTAAGTCTTAGGATGTAGAGTTAGTAATTCTCAGGGAACATCGCTCTCTCGATGCCTTCAATAAAGATATGAATACACTTAATGTGCACTTCCTGAATACGATCGCTGATGTTTGAGTCAACGATAAGTGGAACGTCCACCATGTCTTTAAGTTTGCCGCCACCTTTTCCAAGCAGACCAACAACTTTCATTCCTTTCTTTTTTGCTGCTTCAACAGCAAGAAGAACATTTGGTGAATTTCCAGAAGTGGAGATTGCGAGAAGAACGTCCCCTTTATTTCCCCAAGCTTCGACGTAACGAGAGAATACAAAATCGTATCCGTAGTCGTTTGAAACGCATGTGAGATGAGAAGGATCATTGATAGCCATTGCGGCCAATGGTTGTCTTTCTTTTCTAAATCGACCAGTCAACTCTTCTGCAAAATGCATGGCATCGCACATCGATCCGCCGTTTCCACAGCTAAACATGCGACCGTTGTTTCTATACGACTCGACCATCAAACCGATGGCCGAATTAATTTTTTCAACATTGTCTTTGTTTTCAACGAAAGCGTTTAAAACTTTTTGAGCATCTTGCAGAGAGTGAAGGGCAAACATGGATTAAGCCATCTCTTCTAGAGATTTTTTAATTTCGTCTTTTGCTTGAACGCCAACAAGTGTTTTTGCAGCTTGGCCGTTTTTGAAGAAAATCATTGTTGGGATCCCGCGAATACCATACTTTTGAGCAAGCTCAGGATTGTCATCAACGTTAACTTTTACGATTTCTGCTTTTTCGCCGATTTCTTTAGCAACTTCATCAAGTATCGGTCCTAGAACGCGACAAGGTCCACACCACTCAGCCCAAAAATCTACTAGAACTGGTTTGTTTGACTTTAATACATCGTTCTCAAAGTGCGCGACATCGGTCTTATTTACTGATCCCATAAGGAACTCCTTTTAGTGTTACAGATAATAATACCGAACTATGTTCTCGGTGAAAACTTAAAAATTTTCCGCTTCGCATTTCTCACATGTGGATAACTAAGTATATCCACTTCATTTTCTTTGCCTTTCTAGAGGCGTGTCACTAAGATTGATTTATGGATAGTATGGACCGCAAATACCTACTGGAAAAAGCGATAAGAGTCGCAAAGTTATCACGCTTGATTGCCAAGGGTATCGATCTCTTTATCATGGTTTGTTTTTCGATTTGGTACTATCCTGCCGGCGCTCTTCTGGGAATTGTCTATATGTCGTTATCCGATGGAATTACTAACGGGCAATCTGTCGGTAAGCGATTTATGGGTTTTGCCGTAAAGTCACTTGAAGACGGTTCTCCCTGTTCATATCGCCAATCAGTTGTCAGGAATTTACCCTTCACGCTCCCTCTGTTAATCGCCATTATCATGCCGATTATCGGATGGATTCTGGGCGCTATTCTCGCCATCGTTCTTATTGGATTTGAGCTTTATCTCCTATACAATCTAGACTCAGGTCACCGTTTAGGGGATGTCATGGCCGACACATCAGTGATGGCCAATGACGACAATTTTGAAGGTATTAAAAATAGAAAGACAAGTTGGTTCACAACGAATACAACAGGCTCTATCTAAGACAATCCGAAGGATCCATCCATGACAAAAAAACGTTTGATTATCGTCGACGTGAGTAATTTTATTTTTCGCGCGTATTTTGCTATTCAGAGACCTATGTCGTCACCGACAGGTGTTCCCACGAAAGCAGTTTACGGTGTTCAAAGCATGATGCTTAAAATGCTTTCAGAACATAAACCCACTCACATCTTTTTAGCTAGAGATACGAAAGGTGGATCATTCCGCAATCAACTTTATCCCGCTTATAAAGCAAATCGTTCTGATCCACCTGAAGATCTCATTCCGCAATTTCCGCTGATTGATAAACTCATCAAACTGATGAATCTTCCGACTTTCTCACTGGAAGGTTATGAAGCAGACGACATTATCGGCAGTGCAGTTATGCAATGGAAAGATCAATTTGATGAAGTCTATATCGCATCAGGTGATAAGGATCTCATGCAATTTGTAGGAGGGAACGTAAAACTTCTCGATACGATGAAAGATAAACTTTATACACCAGCGGACGTTGAAGAAAAAATGGGTGTTCGTCCTGATCAGATTGTCGACTATCTAACGATTGTTGGAGATTCATCAGACAACATTCCTGGTCTCAAAGGTATTGGAGCTGTTGGCGCAGCCAAACTTCTTAAAGAGTACGGGACTTTCGAAAATATCATTGCGAATAAAGATCAATTGAAAGGAAAAAAGATTATCGAAGCTTTCACCGAGCATCTTGAGCTTGGATTGCTTTCTAAAAAGTTGGTTCAAATCACCACTGATTTGGATTTAGGTCATACGCCTGAGGAAACAGTAATTAACTTTTATCCATCGAATGAATTGATTGAATACATGAAAGAACTTGGATTCACGAGTTCGATTGCAAAATATCAAGAGATGAGATTTCAGCATCACATGAGCCGTGAAACTGACAAACGTGTATCAGCGCACGATGATACACCAGTAGAAAGTACCCTTTTCAACAGACCTTCATCATTTTCAGTAGAAATGATTGAAGTGAATGAAAATAATTTTGAAGAGATAATGGCCGCTGTTTCGGAAGCTAAAATTTTTGCTCAACACATGATGTATGAAGGGGATGATATTTACCAACGTACAATTAGCAGACTCTATTTTGCTTACAATGAAACTCATGCATACAGCGCCGATCAGAATTTCATTTCACTCATTCTTAAAAAAGTATGGGCAGATTCTTCAATAGAAGTCATTGGAGAAAACCTTAAACGTGATTATGTTTTTTCATTGATTAATGATATTGATTTCCAAGCACAGAAATTTGATCTTTCGCTTGCTCATTTTAATATCAATACTTCGACAAGGCATGAACTCGATATTCTAATTAAAGAATACTTTGGAATCGATTTGAGCATTGATCCTCATCATGCAAATGCTGAAAGAGTAAATTCGCTGTTTAAATTATCAGCTCTTTTAAAAGATCGAATGGCTAAAATTCAAGTTGATGGAATTTATAAAAGTATCGATCTGAACATCATTCCAGTTTTGGCTAAGATGGAAAGAGAAGGAATCTCTCTCAATCCAAATTATCTCCGCGAATTTGAAGTTGAGCTTGATGCTGAAATTAAAAAAATTGAAGCTAAAATCCATGAGGTTTCGGGTTCAGATATTAATTTAGGTTCACCGAAACAAGTCGGAGTTCTCCTCTTTGAAAAACTTGGATTACCTGTCATTAAAAAAACTAAAACAGGCTATTCAACGGATGCAGAAGTTTTAGAAGAACTTGATGGTATGAATATAAGTGAAATACCTGGATTGCTCCTGACTCACAGAGAGTATTGCAAGATTCTTTCAACTTACGTGAAGGCATTACCTGAACTACTCAATCCAAAAACTAAACGCATTCATACAAATTACAATCTCACCGTTGCTCAAACGGGGAGACTTTCATCGACTAATCCGAACCTTCAAAACATTCCGGTAAGAAGTCCGATGGGAGAAAAGGTGCGAAAGGCCTTCATCGCAAAACCTGGACGCATTCTTCTTTCAGCTGATTATTCTCAGGTGGAACTGCGCTTACTCGCGCACTTCTCAGAAGATCCAACAATGCTTGCTTCTTTTAGAGATAATTTAGATATTCACGCGCAAACAGCGAGCGAGGTTTTAAATATTCCGATCACACAAGTCACGAGCAATGAGCGATCAATGGCGAAGACAGTAAACTTTGGTTTAATGTATGGTCAGTCATCATTTGGTTTAGCATCAACATTGAAGATCTCAAGAACTGAAGCTAAAAATTACATTGATAAATATTTCGCGCGTTTTTCTTCGATCAAAACATTTTTGGATACGCTGAAAGATAAGGCAGAGCAAACGGGTTACGCTGAAACTTATCACGGAAGAAAACGATTTCTCCCAGATATTCATTCTCAAAATAGAACGATTAAAGCTCAAGCTGAAAGAATGGCCATTAACAGTCCAATTCAGGGAACTGCAGCTGACATTATCAAATTGGCGATGATTAAAATCGACAATGAAATGCAATCATTGGGTCTTCATTCAAAAATGCTTTTACAAGTACACGATGAACTTATCTTCGAAGTCGAAGAAGAAGAATTAGATGTGATGAAAAAACTTGTGCGAGAAGGGATGGAAAATGTTGTCGACCTCAAAGTTCCTCTGAAAGTCGACATGGGTATTGGAATAAACTGGTACGATCTGAAATAATTTAGAGCGTGTAATAAAACGTTACAGGGACTTGTACATCTGGATGAATGCTTCTTTTTACAGGGCATTCATTCGCGATCGTTTCCAGTTTGCTGCGGACTTCAACGGCAAGTGTTTGTGGTAAATAAATTTCCACTTTCAATGCTTCAATTTTGCGCGGAGGAGGAGTCATTACTTTCTCCACCTTAAAATGTGAACTACTCAAATTAATATTTTCTTTTTCAGCGAAAATGGCCATGACGGTCATCATGCAACTTCCCATGGCCGCGGCCACAAGATCCGTAGGTGAGAAGGTCTCTCCTTTGCCGTTGTTGTCTTTTGGAGCGTCAGTGGCAATAACTGTACCTGAGGGTCCATGTTTGAGTTCACAATGTTTATCGCCTTGATAAAGGCCTTTAATAACGACCATTTTTTACTCCTGATGAATCCTGCCAGATTAAGGAAAATTTACAAATTTAGAAGTCTTGGAGTGTCATTGACCGAGTGAGCCAAGGCGTCGGAAAATTTATTTTGAGAGGTGCCCTTGACACTCATCGGGAGTGCTCCCACATTGAAGGGGACAAAATTTTATAAAACCATTTTTTAAGACGCTAAATAAAGGGAGGAAACCTATGCAATTAAGACCGTTACAAGATCGCGTTGTTGTTCAACGTTTAGATGAAGAAACAAAAACACCTGGTGGAATCATTATCCCAGATAACCACACTGAAAAACCTTCTCAGGGAAAAATCGTTGCAGTAGGAACTGGTTATAGACTACAGGACGGTTCAGTTCGTAATCTTGATGTGAAAGTTGGTGATGTTGTTCTTTTCGGAAAATACTCTGGAACAGAAGTTAAAGTTGATGGGAAACCAGTATTAATCATGAAAGAAGACGAAATTCTTGGAATTCTTCAATAATAAATTTTTACCTAAATTAGGAGAACATATCATGGCTAAGGAATTAAAATACTCAGAAGACGCTCGTACGCTGATTCTTAACGGTGTAAACGCACTTGCAAACGCTGTTAAAGTTACTCTTGGACCAAAAGGTCGCAACGTTGTTATTCAAAAATCTTTCGGTGCTCCTCACATCACAAAAGATGGTGTATCGGTTGCTAAAGAAATCGAACTTGAAAACAACTTTGAAAATATGGGCGCACAAATGGTTAAAGAAGTTGCCCAAAAAACTAACGAAGATGCTGGTGACGGTACAACAACTGCAACTGTACTTGCGCAAGCAATCTATAAAGAAGGTGTTAAGCTTGTATCAGCTGGCCACAATCCAATGGATCTAAAACGTGGGATTGATAAAGCAGTTGAGAAAGTTGTTGCTCGCTTAAAAGAAATGTCGAAAGAAGTCAAAACTTCTGAAGAGATCGCACAAGTTGGAACAATCTCAGGAAATAACGATCCTGAAATCGGAAAACTTCTTGCTGAAGCAATGTCAAAAGTTGGGAACAATGGTGTTATCACTATTGAAGAATCAAAAACTGCTGAAACAGAACTTAACGTTGTAAAAGGTATGCAATTTGATCGCGGTTACCTTTCTCCATACTTCGTAAACAATCCAGAAAAAATGGAAGTTGCATTCGATAACTGTAACATCCTAATCACAGACAAAAAAATCTCATCAATGAAAGAACTTCTTCCACTATTGGAAAAAACAGTTCAATCAGGACGCCAACTTCTTATCATCGCTGAAGATATCGAAGGTGAAGCGCTTACAACTCTTGTTGTAAACAAACTTCGCGGAACACTTCAAGTTGCAGCAGTTAAGGCTCCAGGCTTCGGTGACAGAAGAAAAGAAATGTTAAAAGACATCGCTGTGTTAACTGGTGCGACTGTTATTTCTGAAGAATTAGGAATGTCACTTGAAACTTCAGGTGTAGATGTTCTTGGTTCAGCTAAGAGAATTACAATCGACAAAGAAAACACAACAATCGTTGACGGTAACGGAAACAAAAACGAAATTCAGGCACGTGTTGGAGCGATCAAAGCTCAAATCGCTGAAACAACTTCTGACTACGACAAAGAAAAACTAAGAGAGCGTCTTGCTAAGATCGACGGCGGTGTTGCTGTCGTTAAAGTAGGTGCTCCAACTGAAACTGAAATGAAAGAGAAAAAAGACCGCGTAGAAGACGCTCTAAACGCTACTCGTGCCGCTGTTGAAGAAGGTATCGTTGTTGGTGGTGGTTCAGCTCTGCTTCATGCTTCATTGGTTCTAAACGACCTTAAAGGCCGTAACGAAGAAGAAAACTTCGGTATCAGAATCATCAAGCGCGCTCTTGAAGAACCTCTTCGTCAAATCGCTACAAACGCAGGTCTTGAAGGATCAGTAGTAGTAAACGAAGTAAAAAACAACAAAGACGATAAATTCGGATTTAACGCTCGCGATGAAAAATTCGAAAACCTAGTTGCTGCTGGTATTATCGATCCAACTAAAGTTGTTCGTTCAGCACTTCAAAACGCTTCATCAGTTGCAGGCTTAATGCTTACAACTGAAACAATGATTGCAGACCTTCCAAAGTCTGATGCACCTGCCGGAATGCCAGGGGGCATGGGTGGAATGGGCGGAATGGGCGGCATGATGTAGCCGCCGCGGAAGTCCCAGTGGGGCTTCCGACTGCTTCCAAGGCCAGTAAACTCAAAACTAATTTTGAGGAGACGGCGGCGCAGAAGTAAAAAGTCCAACTAATAAGGGAGCAGTAATGCTCCCTTTTTTATTTTAATGTGGTCTAATCAAGACATGAAAAAATTCATCACACTTCTTCTCGCACTTTCTTCTTTCAATTTATTTGCATGTCCAAACATCTCCGGTTCGTTTTACGATGCTGATGCAGAAATGGTGAAGGTGATTACTCAAAGCGAATGTGAATCGACAACGTGGACGGATGAAGAAGGCACAACAACCTTAATCGCTGATGGTGTCGAGCGTGTACTACAGCAAGAAGGGGGCATGGTCGCCTATGCAAAAGTGAACTTTTCCGCAACAGAATTTATCATCGACATTCGCATGGACTGGGGTGGGCACAATGACTTCGATCTTCCTGTAAGATGGATCACTGCTTATAGGATTGATAAATTTAATAATCTTGTGGAGCGAATTGTTCCATTCAAGTCAGACGGATCTGTGCTGGGCACAGAATACGTCACCTTCAGAAGAGTTAAATAATCTTAGTGTTTTTTATCTTCGTAAATAAAGTGAATTCCATTTTTAACTTTCACTTCACCTCTTGAATAACGTTTCTTAAACTCACCACCATTAAAGACAGGATAAATAGCTTCTAGAATAAACTCGCTCGCATTTTCAAAATAACGATGCTGCGATTTTAATGAGTATGAAAAATCTATATAAGTTGTCTCAGGATCGAGCATAGATTTTATTGTTTTGCTTGAGAGTGGAAGATTTTGAAAACCTAATCCTAGTTTGTAAAAATACGGATTGCGCTCTTTTACATCTAATAAGTAGGAGAGGAGAAGAATGAGATCGCGATTGTTCATGAAAACATATTTCTTACGGGCGAAATCAAATTTTTTTAACCATTCCGCATGACCTGTTAAGCTTACATCCGGTGCAGCGGCGATAAAATTATCTAATAGGGGCTTTCCATCTTCGCTTAGATAACCTGAAACATAAAACTTCTTAATGAAATGGCTGATAACGATGTTCCCCATACTGTGCGTGAGGAGTGAAATCTTTTTTTCATCGCCAACTTCTTTTCTTAAAGTTTTAACCGCATTGAAGACTTTAAAAAGTTCGATAGCAGAGTCTTCAGCATTTTTTACTGGTCTGGAAAGAAGGCTAGACCATGATGGCCAGTCAAACATGAGTACACGAGCTTGATAATTTTTTTCGAGAGAGTGGATGGCATCCCACTCTTCACGAACATCACGACCGCGACCATGAATATAAAGTAAAATACTTTTATCCGGATCTTCTTGATGCATTTTTTCTAGAAGCATGAGTGCATCTTCAGGCTTGTAAGCAATGAAGTCATCACGATTAAAGAGTTTCACTTCAGCTTGAAGGTTAGTAATAAAACATACAACAAAAAGTATTAAATAGTTTTTCATCATGAGGTTTTGGTCGGTAAAGCCGAGTAAAACCTTTAGATTTTGGCCTTTGTAAGTTTGTAAAAAGGTAATGAGGTCAAAATTTTGAAGGCCCACAAATTCTTTTGACACCTATTTCTTAGAATAAGTGCCCTTTCGTCACTGAAGACATTAGTTCAGCTGAAGCAATCAAGAAGTTAGACTTAAACCTGACTTGGCATAGACTCTGCAATGGTAAAAGTCAGGAGATCAAGGATGATTTCCACCAGGATTGGAAGTTTCAAGGAAGATACATTTTTAGGAGCTTTAGGATGAAGCATTTAAACGGACTAGGAATGGTCGCTCTTAAACTCTCGGTACTTTTAGCTTTCCATGGGATTGGAAAAGCAAATGCTACCTCGGCTTTTAACATGGCCTGCCCTGATAAATTTATTGCTACGGTGACTAATGTTGAAGACGTGGAAGCTAAATCCGCTTTTCCCAAAGTAGAGGTTGATTTTCAAGTTATCCAGACACTCAAAGGTGAAAGTAAAGTTTCTAAAAAGATAACAGTTGTGCGAGATGGTCCGGTAAAGTTTAAGAGCGGTGAAATTTACACCGTCGAATCAAACAACCAGTGGCTTTGTTCGGCGACTCTTTTTTCAAAAATCTAATCTCTAAATCCCGTCCATGGATGGATAGGAAGTACGAATAGTGGCTTTTTTTACAAGGAAGTAAAAAATGAAGCACACAAAAAAATTGGCCATAGGTATCCCCCTCTCACTTATGGCCATTTTCTTTGTCTCAATCATGTTAGCAAATTCAGCGTCGGCATATTCTTTCACGAGCGATTTCAATAAAGGCTATTATTGGAAAGCATTTCCCATCAAAATGAAAAAATTTGCGGCTGTAGAATCAGATTCAGCTTTGCTCGATAAATTGACTGACGAAGCAGTTGCCGAGTGGGAAGAGGCCATTGGTAAAGATATATGGGAATTCTCACCAGTTGTTAATTCAAGTACCTATTCTGGAAATTTCATTCGTTGGTCAGATAACTTCGGTACTGAGACTGGATATGATCCATCAAGAACATTAGCGATCACGATTCGTTACAATCAAGGGACTTTTTTTGAATCAACGGTCATCATTTTGAATGGAAGTATAAGTTACCTTCGTCAAAATTGGGGTAATACTTTGAAGACAACAATCATTCATGAGATCGGACATACGCTAGGATTAGATCATTCTCAAGCGGAAGCTATCATGGCGCCTACTATTGGTTCTCTCTCTACACTTCAGGAAGATGATATTGAAGGTATCAACGCGATCGTTGATGCAACTATCGATCGCCAAGCATCAGGATATGTTTCTCCGCTTACAGTGCAAGAAAATAAAAAGGGTGTTGCAGCTTGTGGATCTGTTGAAGATATCTCAAAGAGTGGACCAGGTGGTGGAATGACCAACTTTTTTGGTTCACTATTAGTCGGTTTGATTGTGACGGCGTTAGGTTTAAAGCAACCGAAAACCTCAATGAAAAAGTTTTAAAATTTCTTAATCTCATCGCCACTTAAGACCGATAAAGAGTACATGAATGGCGATGAAACAATCCAATTAAATTACATCTTTTATCTACAGACTAAGTCTGCATTAGATCAGCATTTCTATTTTATGGTCGAACTATTTTCAAA
>CAMLRB010000116.1 GCA_946482295.1 uncultured Bacteriovorax sp.
AATTTTAAAAGATCAAATAGCTAAGATTCAAGAGTTAAAAGGAGCAGTGTCAAAACAATCTCACACTACGAATGGAACGCCTTCGGTCAGTACGATAGCTACTGTACCAGGCACGATTCCCGCCACTAGAACATCCACTGGAGGCGCTACCCAATTAACATGCCCCGACGATTACATGGCACACACTCCTGGTGGAACTTTAGGTGATACAACGGTCTGTGTGCCCAGACCCAAAACAGCATCCAACAAGACAATTACGCCAGGGAACGTGCCTATTCCCATGCAAAAAACGACAGCTGGAGGGTCATCGTGTCCAGCAGGTTATTCACTCTCATCTAGGATTCCAGGCTCAATCATGTGCGAGCCAAACATCACAGAAGTTTCTCCAGGAGTATTTAGTTGCTTATATGTAGATGAAGTTCCTGTGCCAGATGGTAAAACGGGTCTTATGAAATGTGTGTCTCCATATAGCAATACCAATACATCTGGTACTAAGCCTACTCTCTCATGTGCAGGCGGAACTAATGTTATAAAATCGGCCGATGGAAGTGGAGCTTGTAATTGTAATTGGTCAGCTGCCAATGCAGGAGAATCGGCCGTCGGAAATTGTACAAATGGTGGCAGCATCACAGGTATTTGTTCAGCAAGCGGTACGTGGGATAGTGTTGTGGCATCATGTCCGTCGGCAGCTGCTTCTTTAAAATGTCCAGCAGGATCAAATGAAATACCTTCGGCCAGTGGAGGAAAAAGCTGCACTTGTCATTGGGGGGAAACGCCTTCTTCGTCAATGGGTCAAGGTGGATGTACAAATGGTGGAACTATAACAGCGCTTTGTAATTCTCATGGCGCTTGGGTTGATGTCGCTGGAGCTTGTCCGTGACAATTCTAGGTTTAAAAACGCTCCATTTTAAATCATCAGAAAGATCCCTACTCTCAGTCAGACCAAATTAATGGATGGCCATTTTGTATTTATACATTCCAATAGGAACCGAGCGGATATAAAAAACAATCTCAATAATTTCATATTGACCGGGCCATAGCGAGATCATTGTGTAGGAGGGCCAGACCACAATGATTATATACGGCTAAACTTACTTTTGACTTAAATTCATGTGAGCTCAAAAACATTCAAATCATCGCATGCCCGTAAAATATTTAAGGAGAAAAAATGAGAACAGTTATAATTTCTGGTGCTGGGTCTGGAATTGGTCAAGGTGCTTCCTCAACAAGAAAATAGAAAGGCCCCATCAAAGATGGGGCCCATTTTATCACCAGAGATATTTATAATTACTTAATGCTTTTTGCTTTGAGCACCTTATAGAATTCTTCACTCGTTAAAAATTTCCTCAAGACACCATCACGACCGATCTTCTTAATTTCCTCAGACCACATAAATGGTTCATGTGGGAGAGCCCCACGCTCCATGATCGTATAGAAAAGAATATTAATGAACTCTCTATCAGAGGCACCATCCATTTCGTTCATCTCACGAAATTCTGGGCTGTAAAACATTGCAGCGTAAATGTTTTCTAGCTTTTCGCCTTTTTCTAAAGCTCCAGTCCAATAATCGCTTCCACTCTTATCTGAATAACGCTCGAGGAACATGCAATAACCGTATTCAACTTGCTTTCTTGCAGTGAAATCCCCTTTAAATGTTTTTGCGAGGCAGTTGGTATATTGGTCTCTCGGAAGAGCGGCCATAACTGGGTACTTCGCCAAACGAGTTCCATGCATGCGAGTCTTAAACTCTGCAGATCCTAGAAGGGTACGAATAAGTTTGCGATGTTTTTTCTTGTAAGTAAGAAGATAAGAAGTCCAGTAGTCAGATTCTGTCGTTGAAGGGAGACGACCAAGAATCGTTAAATAAGAAGCAGGAACAAAATAATCTTTCATCGTTTTAAAGTGATCGGCATTTCGATCAGCTAAGTTTCCAAAATTTGCAGAGAATTCATTCGAATAAAAAAACGAAAGTAAAAGCGATTCAAGTGAATATTTGTACTGTCTCATTTGATAAACCCAATGTTGAGCACCCTCTACATCGTAGTTTCTTCGCAAGATCGTATAGTATAAATCAATGACAAATTTTTCATAAGCGTCAGCAGGGTTTAAGCTATATGGATCATCATAATTTTTTTGGAGATTATCGGCCAGAACAGATAAATCGAGCACGCGTCCGGCCTCTACATGGCCTTTGAGAGCATCTTTTGAAACAGTAGCTGATTTCAATTGGGCCTCGATGTCCCAGACATTGTATGGATGGTCCATCTTCTTATAATAGCTGATGATGAGTCCCAATGAACCTGCCACAACAGGCGTTGCCATTGAAGTTCCACTCATACTCGCATACCCTCCACCAGGCATCGTTGAAAGTAGACCAACGTATTTTCCCCCCGTAGAACTTGTTGATCCCGGAGCACCAATTTCAACATAACGAGAATTTCTGTTGGAGAAAGTGCTGATCGCTCCAGAAGATGAATCCAGTGAAGCCACTGTTACAAATCCTGGCAATTGGCCAAACATTGCAGGCCATGACTGAGGGCCATTCATATCGAGAACCGCTCCATCATTACCAGCAGCAACTGCAACGACGACATTGTTTAACATAGCATAACGGAAAGCTTCCAGTTCCAATGGAGACATACCAACGAAATTGAGCGTTCTTCCCAAGCTCAAGTTAAGAATGTCAGCTCCGTTATCAACTGCCCAAAAAACACCGTTAGCAATATCTGACAAAAGTCCAGAGCCTTTAGCATCAAGAACTTTAATAGGCATGATCGAACAACTCGTTCCACACACACCCGCCCCGCCGATATTATTATTTGCTTCTGATGCCGCGAGACCTGCAACGTGTGTTCCATGACCATGATCATCCATGAAACTCGAAACCGCAGGAACAAAGCTTGCTCCCACGACTACACCATTTTTTCTGTACATCATATTTGTTAGATCTGGGTGATGAGGATCAACACCTGTATCGACAACTGCGATAACTGCACGCTCATCCTCTGCTACTGGAAGCCACTGCGAGTTATTATAAAAATCATCTGTGTGTAAAAAAGCATGCTGAGTTTGTTGAGAATAATTTGGATCATTGTGAGCGAAGGCCTTGTACTCAACATCATTGGCAACACCGACAATGCATGATGATGAATGGGCAAATTGATTCAGTCGCTCTTCTGACATTGCTCTTTTCATTTTCAGTTTTAAAATTTTACGACGTGTTTTTAAATGGGGAGTGCTGTCGATAATGTCGACTTCTGATTTAAAAGAACTAATCGACTTAATTCCTTTTTTTCCCACACAATCCATATCCATCAAAACAACCAACTTGTTTTCACTAGCTAACGAACTGATGCTGACGCTTTTATTATTTTTTTGAACCTGATTAATGACAACTTTACTTTTTTCAAATGGACTTGGTGGAATAGTTAAATCCTGCGCTAGTACTACTTGAGTGGAAATGAATGCAACCGCACTCATCAATAATTTTGTTTTCACGATAGCTCCTTTACTAGATTAAAGGGTTATCGTCGTGAAATAGTTTTTCTTTAGAAGGAAAATGCCCGACAAAATCATTTACACATTCAGCAAACTACTTGGGCCTTTGTTATTTCGTCAGTAAATTGCATACTCTTCTAATACCAGATCGCCTTTTGTTCTTCTTCAATCTTTTTCACCTCATCAGTAGTGATACAAGATTTAAGTTTTGAACCAAGCTCAGGATTCTCTTTTTTGAAATCAATGATGTCATTTGATTGATAAGGATCAGAGACGATGTAGCCCACTTTTTCTTTACATCCTTCGCTGCTGCAATCTTCCCAGTAAGCGCCATAAACAATACGACCATCTTTTGTGTATCCGGGATAAGAATCGGCGCGTACTTTTTTCCCAACATCATCGAGTGTGAACATTTTCTTTAAATCGCGATTGTAAAAATGCACGCCATTACCTTTATTCGTTAGGCTTCCGCTGGAATAAAAAAGAGCACTATTAATTTCTTTTTCTGAAAAAATGATCTTCGCTGCTGCAATTTTTAAGTCATGAACTTTTTCGCAATCTTTATTGTTTTCACCAATGCGATAGATGCGCATTGAAGGTTCACTATCTTTGGGATTTTGAGGCATTGATGAAAATTCCATTCCATCAGGAGAAATCATCGGAAGGCTCATCACATTTCCATCAGTCGATTTAAGATTTCCACACATGTAGTTAATGGAGGTACTATCGATTTTTTCAGCTTCACCTTTTGCATTCATCTTCGCGGTAATCACCATATTGCTGAGAACTCCGACGCCTTGATTATCCGGATCGCCCATAGGCCACGATAAAGAACGAATTTTATGCTGATCTTTATTGCTCCCGGGAAGTTCTGCGGCCACAGTGTAAAAGCCGCTAATCCCGCCTTTAAACTGTTTTTTAGCTCTCTTTTGCTTTGAAACTAAATCAGAGAGTTTATAGTGCTCTCCCCCGATATCTTCAATGTATCTCCAGGAACCTTGAACCGGAAACGCTTCATTCTTGAGGGGTGTTTCATAAAACTTCACCGTATTTTTATTCTGCTCACGGTGCAATTCCATTAGCGTCACCTGACTAAGTCCAACACCAGAATACGAACGCAGAACATATTTTCCATCAGGACTCACTCTCGCATACATCCCTAAGGCCACTTGCCCGCTACCATCTGTGCGGAGAAGTTTTCCTTCAAACGGAAAATACTCATGTGCAGGAATGCACGTCGAAGATTGTTGAGCGAACGCAGGCAGAGCAACCAACGAAAAAAGAATTAGCGACTTCATTACAACTCTCCTGCGTAGTCTTTCGACATTTTCACAAAATCCGTTTCAGTCATTACACCTGTAATAAATCGAGGGTGAATTTTTTTATGATGATAAATATACGTCACAGGAAAATGATTAAACCCCGAGCGCATATAGAGATCAGTTGAGAGATTGCGATGAAACTTCGGTTTAGCCCAAGAAGCAAATGTACGCTCTAACCTTTTATCGTTTGAAATCTTCTGCATGTGCTTGAAGGCAGCTTCTATTTCGTTTTTTGAAACGCGTGGATCAACGACAGGTACAAATTCAAACCCCATGGCATGGGCCATTTTCTCTGCTTGTGGATACCACTCCACGGAGTAGATGAATTTTGGCGACCAAGTATAAATCATACCTTTTTTACCAGAATTTACGACTGCTCTTAGGTCTTCGTTTTTCCAATCTTCCGGCGTTTTAGTTACAAAAACTTTTTGCAAGATGAATGGCAACGGTTCGTCTGAGCTCACAAGTTTACAATCTTCATTGAAAGAGTGTTTGACAATTTTTTCGTCATTGAGCTCTAATACGAAAGGTGCTTTTCCTTCAGTTCTATGAATTTCTCTCCACTGTCCGATCGGATTTGAGTAATTTCGAAAAACAGTTTCTTTGTGTCCATCAGAGACAACTTCTCTCATATCTTTTTGAAACAACTGTTGTGATTGCGAGAATTTTTCAAATTCTTTTAAACAAATTTCTGCAGCTGGGAGGTTGGCGGTGATGAAGAATAAAGTTGAAAATAGGATGTGTTTTTTCATAGAAAAATCTTCGCATCGATTGAAGCAAAAACAAACTGAAAAACTTTCCCATCACAAACAAAGCAAAACAGTCAACATTCTAATTGAACATATCAATTAGGGCCTTATAAGTCTTTTCGTAAGTAAGCTTTGTATACTTCGGTCTTAATTTTTCCAGGATCTGCTGAATGTCTTTCTTTTCAGGTGCTTTATGAAGTTTTAAAATTTCATCCACAAAATCTTCAACAACGATAAACATCTGACTGATCGGCGAAACTGCTATGCTAAGATGGGATTGGAACCCAATCCCCTTAAGCGATCCATGGTGTTCTCGAATTATAGAAGCAACATCCTCCGGGACAAATTTAAATGATCCCACGATATTGGCCGATAGTTGTGCGTGATTGTTAATCAAGTCTTTTTCAGATTGATTGAGCTCTCCTCTCATCATTGCTTCATCTGAATTATAGAACACAAGCTCTTCCGGTAACGAGATATCATGAAAATAACTCACAAGGGTCATTTTTTCTTTAATCTTATGTGAAAACCAATAAAACTTTTTGGCGATTCTATGAAGAATTAAACAGGTTAAAAATGAGTGTTGATATCCATAAGCAGATTTGTTCGCTTGTAAATTCTCCAAAAATTGGCCAAGAGCATTTTTCTCGCCAAGGGATTCTTTCATTGAGTTAACAGAAGATTCAACGAGCTCCACTGTTGTTTGATCAATACCTAAAGACTTAATTCGCTCACTCATAAGATTTAATGAATCAGAGTTAAGTTTATGTCTTGTCTCAGATGAAATTTTCTCATTGTTTAGTTTATATAATAAATGCTTCATCGATTGATCGATAAAACTTTTAAAGTGATTTTGGGTAATATAAAAGTGATGAAGTCCTGATGATTTGTATTTTTCAATCACATCACGGCCGATGATTTCATCCGAATGAAATCTTTTAACATAATGAACTTCAGGACCTTTTTTAACGCCGATGTAGACATCGCATCCAATTTGAATGTCACAAACAGTTAAAAAATAATTTATCCCAACAGGATTGAAGGCCTGTGTCTGAATATTTTTTTCAAGATCTACATCTAATTTTAAAATTTCTCCAGTTTTGTTGAGAATTTCTTCCCAAGTTGAGTCGCTTTTTAGACAGTGAAGTTGAGCGTAATCAGATTGCAGCTCACCAATGGATAAAACAGGTGTATCCAAATTATTTTTTATAAGAAAATTTATCAGCAAAAGGGCCGTCTTTTCAGATTGAATCATAGGCCTGCAGATAATTAAATCGTTGTTGAAATCAGTTTCCATGAAGGCCAAAGAAACTTCAGCATTTGATTGAGAAATAACGTTATGGCCTGTGCATTTTAGTAAACTAAATTTCACCAGTGATTTAAGTGTTTCTTGATCATCAACAATGAGAATCTGAGACATGTGCTTCCCTGAAAAATTTCAATTTAAAAGACCTATTAAATGATAATTGAGAGCAAAGTTTTTACAAATGATATAGGTCATGAACTCTTATTCACGAGTATTACTGTCGGGATTAAGAATCTAGACAACTATAAAGATCGATTTACACTATTCATTAAACAATAAAAGGAACATAGATATGAAATTAGCAATGCTATCGCTTTTACTCTTCACTTCTTACTCTGGTTACTCTGGAGTATTTGCAGCTCCAAGGCCTGCTAAAATAAAGTTTTGCTCTAACATTGAGGATAGTTTTCCATGGGTCTTTTCTGATCACGATGGGGTCTCAATACTTGCTGTTAAAGAAATTTCAAAAAGACTTGGAATAGAGGCCGAAATATCTTTGCTTCCATGGAAGAGATGTCTTTCTGATATTGAAAAAGGCGAAATGGATTCTGCCATTGGAGCAAGCTATAAAGAAGATCGTGCCGTTTATTCAGAATATCCTATGAAAGATAATAAACATGACTCAACACGAAGACTCTTTACCGAAACATATTCACTCTACAAAATGATCGGAAGCCCTGTTAGTTTTGATGGAACAAAAATTTCTAACTTAACCAAACCAATTGGTGTTCAATTTTCATTTTCTATTGGAGATCGATTAAAAAAAGAGGGATATGTAATAGACGATGGAGCAAGATCTACGGCCGATAATTTCAAAAAACTTCTTGCTGGTCGAGTAGATGCTGTGGCCCTCCAACATGAAAGTGCCGCGATGAATATTAAAAAAAATAAAGAACTAGATGGTAAAATTGAAAGAATTCAACCAGATCTTGAAGTGAAACCTTATTACATTTTATTCTCTAAGAATTTTTATGGAAAAAACAAAGAATTCGTTGAACAGTTCTGGAATGAAACTGCAAAATTCCGTGAATCTCCAGAATTCAAAAAAATTATGGAAGAAGAATTCAACCGTAACAAATAATAAGCTGCACTACTATAATGGTGTTAACCCATTGTTGTAGTAAAGATCATTGACAGATTCCAACGAAATAACTAGAACGAGGCATCTAAAAATTTCGGGGGAACTATGCTTACAACTCTTCTCACTCTTGCGCTGATTGCTCCTTGCCAAACATATGAAGTAAAATGCCAATGCGGACCTTCAGTTCCTTTTGAAGGTTTTCAAATGTACGTTGTTGAAAAATGCGATGGAAAAGAAATCTGGCATACTGACTATAGTTTGCAGCACTTCACAACAAAAGAAGAATGCACTGAGGCCATTGACTCAGAACCTGTTTGCCAAAATCTATAAGTCTCCGACTAGTGTTTGCGAGTTAGAAGCACAACGAGTGTACATCTAAATAAGCCGACTTTACCGTTTCCCTATTAGATTCCAATTTCATAGGGGGAAAAATGATAAGGAAAGGTTTGTATGCTTTGACTGTGCTTATTAGTGTTACTCTTCAAGCGGAAGTGAATCCTCAGTATGTTGATACGCTGGAGATTTCTGCTGGTTATAATCATGTGTGTGCTCAAACTTCGATTGGTGTGAAATGTTTCGGGAATGCTGAAGCTGTCACCACGAAAGTTCCAAATACTTTAAAAAATCCACGCCTCCTAAAAACAGGCAATCGTTATTCATGCGCTCTTGTAGACGATGGAATCCGCTGTTGGGGAGAAATACCAAACACCACACGCACAGATGTTTTAATTAATCTCAATACATTTCCGAAAGCAAAACTGCTCAGTGTAGGTTTTGATCATTATTGTGCTGTCTCTGAAACCGATAAAGTTAAATGTTGGGGAAGCAATGAATACGGAGAAAGTACTCCCCCTGCAGATCTAAAAAACATTACGGAACTTTCACTGGGAATGCATAATACGTGTGCAATCGCTGACAACCAGGTCGTTTGTTGGGGGCTAACGCAAGCGGGATCAACAACTCTTCCCTCTTCGCTTATCAATCCAAAAAACCTCACATCTGGAATTTGGCATCATTGTGTACAAACTGATGAAGGACTTAAATGTTGGGGAAATCCTTATAAAGAATTCACCGCCCCTGATGATCCCACACTGTCGAATATTAAATCGGGCGGACTTTTCAATTGTGGTTTATCTGAAAGAGGCGTGAAGTGTTGGGATGAAAAAGGAAAAACAACTCTTATCCCTAACACTCTTGGTGCCACTCAATTAACTGTAGGCACTGGTGTAGGTTGTGCTGTGACAGAAACGACGGGAGTGATCTGTTGGAAACTCTCTGGCAAAGATATGTTTCAGCCGATGTTTTCTTACGTTCCGGCAGGAGGAATTACTTCTATTGAAAATTTATCCACGGGTCATGGAAGTACATGCGCCTATGGCGACGGAGGAAAACTAAAATGTTGGGGAGCTAATTATGATAATGCTCTCGATGTTCCATCAGAATTAAGTGGTCCACTTACTTCGCTCTCAGTAGGGGCCCATCGAACATGCACTCTCAAAGATTCGGTAGTTGAATGTTTCGGCAATAGTGCTCCTGAATATAAAACTCCTTCTAAACTAGGACCTGTTTCTTTTGTTTCTTCCGGAGGAAATCATATTTGTGCTGGTACTAATGAAAAAATTAAATGCTGGGGAAATAATTTTCGCGGGGCCTTAAACATTCCTACAGAGCTCTCAAACATCACCCAAATTTCTGCGGGAATGTTACACAACTGTGCCGTTTCCAATAATGAAGTGACTTGTTGGGGAGGTGATGGATTGATTAAAGACATAAATCCTCCATCAAAAATGGTAAACCCTAAGGCGATTTGCACTGGTGGTACATTTTCCTGTGGTATTAATGAAGTAGGTAAAGTTCAATGCTGGGGAGAACAGATTCCTTTCAACCATATGGGAGTGAATCGTAAAGATGCCAACGAAGTTTTAAATGTCCCAACTGATATTTCAAACGCGACAGAAATTTCTTGCGGTGTCAGCCATGGTTGCGCCATATATGCTGGAAAAATTAAATGTTGGGGCTCTGGTGCCTATCTTCCAGAAAGATTAGCTCCGCCTAGAATTGAAAATCCACGACTACTCTCCGCTGGATGGAACCACACTTGTGTGGTGGGAGACAAAGGCCTTTCATGCTGGGGAAAAATGGTGAATATCGATATGCCGAACTATTCACTTGTGAAGTAGGTACTTTCGCGTACCCATTGGGCCGTCTCTCTTTGGCGGCCCTCCATATTTTATAACATCTGAACTAACGTCTGCGTGGAAGGAACATATCTATTTCATCAAGGTAAAACTTGATGCGTGCTTTTGCTTCCATTATGGCCTCAAATTTTTCATTGATCATGCTCACCAGTGTTTCATCCGGTGAAAGTGAAAGGTCGATTTTATGGCGATTCATGTAGGCCTCTAGACTCTCGTAAATTTCACTTCCATCATTTTCTTCAGCTTCTTCTTCCGACTCTTCTTCATCAAAACGATCATCAAGATATGAGGGAATGTCATCATCCGAAAGATGAGAAAATTCACTCAAGAGATCCATCATCGGATCACTTAGGTCAGATTCAACTTCAAAGTTCTTGGCCGAAGGAAAAAGTACTAGATTGTCGGTTTCTAAGTTCGTTGTCGTTTTCATGAGTCTTAGGGTCCTTATATTGAGTATCATGTGAAAAACTTAAGAAATCCTAACATGCTAAAAACTCCACCTTTTAAAAATCATGGGGCCTGTGTAAGATTTATAAAAGTTGTCTGTTTTGACGACACCGAGGATTTTACATTGGAAAAGATCGCCTGCATGAGATGCAAACACTATCATGTGACCTTCGATCCGGCCGCACCACGTGGCTGCAAACTTTTTCAATTTAAATCGGCCGTCATGCCCCACGTTCTCGTGAAACAATCGACGGGAAGCGAATGTAAGTCATTTGATGAGAAAGTCAAAAAGGACAATTCTGATGCAGGTGGAAACAAAGATTTTAACGATCCTAAGTACTGGTAGCCTTAAAACGAAAAAGGCCATCAATCCCTGACGGCCTTTCACTTCAAAAGAAAAATTTCTTGAAAAACTATTCTTTTAAATTCGTATTACGATTTGAATTGTCGACGTTTGTACTGATCGAATCATTGCCACCTGACAGGTCAAGCGATCTATTAGCATCGATCTTATTAAGAAGTTGATTTTTGTTAAGAGTAATCAATCTCTCTTCTTCTTTTAAATTCACATTTCTGTTTGAATCATCAATGCCTGTAATGTTGTTATTGCTTCTTGCTGAAAGAAGAGCATCCATCGTCGTTGTTGCTAATTCTTCCGCTTCAGCATCATTCAAATTTGATGTGTTATTTGAATTGTTAAGATTTGAAGTTGCACAACCTACCAGGGTTAGAGCAGATAAAATAATAAGAATCGCTTTCATGGTATCCTCCAGTTTTAAAAACAAAACCATCAAAATGGTACCCTCGGATTGGTTTAGTTGACGAGACCGAATGAAAGAAATTTACGGTAGTTTTAAAAGTGTCTAAAGTTTAGACAGTGGTTGGCGGAAGAGTCTTTTTAAGCTCGTAATAGCTCTTTCCAGCGCTTTCAATCATGGCCCCGCCCAGACAGATATCTCCATCGTAGAAAACGACGGATTGGCGTGGAGTAATGGCCCTTTGAGGGATTTCAAACTCAACAGTCACTCGATCGCCATCGATGTGAGTGATCGTGCAAGGCTGATCTTTTTGACGATAGCGAATCTTGGCCGAACATTTAAATGGAAGTGGTTTGTTCCAAACACCGCT
>CAMLRB010000117.1 GCA_946482295.1 uncultured Bacteriovorax sp.
TCAAGAGCAACTTTTGAAGCGCGGATTTGTATGTACAACGAGAACGACAAAAGGCCAGGATATCCTGGCCGCTTGTGGACAATTAAAAAGTGAGTACGAAAAGCTCAATCTTTGGGACCAAGCTAACGCTTAATTACTTTTAAACTGCCCTATTTGAATGGTGGTTTTAATTAATCAATAAATTCTAATTTTTGATTATTTATTCATTAATATCTCTATTAATTCCTAAGCTTAACTTTTATATAATGGTGAATGGTTGGCAGTATATTTCGCATGATTGCTGGCTGCTCCAATTCCGACTGTACTTTCTTTCACAAAAACGACTTCGTCATGAAGTACGGATTCTATTTTCGAAAAGATGACTCACGCAAAATTCAACGCTATTTGTGTGCAAAATGCGGTCGAAGATTTTCGCAATCTTCAGCCTCGCTGGAATTCAGACAAAAAAAGAGACGAGTGAATCGGCTCCTGTTCGAACTTCTTGCCTCAGGAATTTCAATGCGTCGGTCTGCACGCATTTTAAAAATTCATCGCACGACGGTTCACCGAAAATTTCTTTATTTGGCAGAAAAATCCCGACTTAAAAATGAGTATTTTCTCGACCAACTGGTTAGCAATCCCGTCACGCATATGCAGTTCGATGACTTAATAACTTCAGTGCACACGAAACTAAAGCCTCTTTCTATTACAGTGGCTGTTGATGCTAAAAGAAGATTCATTTTAGGTGCGGAAGTTGGATCACTTCCTGCATTTGGGCATTTAGCAAAGCTTTCACGCAGAAAATATGGACATCGAAAAAATGAACATCGTGAAAAAGTGCATGATCTATTTTCGAAAATCGAAAAAGTTATAACTCCATTTGCACTTATCGAATCCGATGAACATCAAAACTATAAACCAATAGTGGACCGTTTTTTTCCGCAGTCAATTTATCAGCAATATAAAGGAGGGCGAGGTGCTATCGTTGGTCAAGGCGAACTAAAAAGGTTGAACTACGATCCGCTTTTCAAACTCAATCACACCTGTGCAATGTTAAGGGCCAATATCAACCGACTGATTAGAAAAACTTGGTGTACGACAAAAGATCCATCTATGCTCAAAAAACATCTTGAAATTTATATCTGTTATCACAACCAATACTATTTAAAATAAAAAAAGAGGTCATGATTTTAATTCATGACCTCTTTTATTCACCACCACTATAGTAGGGCAGTTTTAATTACTTTTGAGAGTCAGCGTTTGTTCTGTACATCCATGGTTTTGGTACCATGTCTTCTTCTGGCGTTTCCTTCTTTTCTTCTTCAACTACTTTCTTTTTAGAGTGAGTAGTGAGTGATGAAGGATCACGATCCGTTTCTTCTTCCGAAGCAATTTGTCGGTCGGTACTATCAGCACCTTCAACCTTCATATTTTCACCTAAGTCAGCTGCACGAACTTGTGTGGCCGCTGGTGAATGTGCTTTGTAGAGGACTTTAGGTGCATTATATTCAGTGGCAACCGCCAAAGAGCAAAGTCCTAAAGTGGCCAGAGTCAGAGAGATCATTTTCTTATTTAACATAGATTCACTCCTTGCAGTTCTTATCGGAACATTGAGCTCATCGGTTAAGCTTCAGGAAAACTTGAGCGCTTACGTCCGGTATATTTAAACTTAGTTTACGGAATCCCGTGTTTTTGAGACTATAGGAGTGATTATCGAATTTTCGGTTTTAACAAAAAATGGAGTTTTTGTGACCTCGACTAAAAATACTAAGGCCTTATTTGGCATATTCGCCATGGTGTTCGTTTTTTTCATCATCCTCATTGCGTTCGCAGCAATCACAATGAACGCGTTTGATGAAACATCATCAGCTCAAAAAAATTCTAACAAGGCCCGCATTGGTGTCATAGAAGTTGAAGGAGTCATCATGGACTCTAAAGATACAATCGAACTTCTACAAATCGCTGAAGAAGACAAACAACTTCAAGCGATCATTCTTCGTGTGAATAGCCCTGGGGGAGCTGTCGGCCCTACTCAGGAAATTTACGAAGAGATTCAGCGTATTGATAAAAAGAAACCAATCTATGCTTCTTTCGGCGGAATTTCTGCGAGTGGTGGTTATTATCTTGGAGCCGCGACAAGAAAAATTTGGGCTTCACCTGGAACACTCACAGGATCTATCGGTGTAATCATGGAATTCATGGATCTTTCAAAACTCTATGAGTTTGCAAAAGTTTCTCCGCAAACCGTGAAGGCCGGACGTTATAAAGATGCAGGAAATCCGAGCCGCGCTTTAACTGAAGAAGAAAAAGCGATGATGGATAAACTCATCGCTGGTGTTCATGAACAATTCATCAATGACATCATGAAAAGACGTGCAAACAAAATTAAAGGCGACATTCGCGAACACGCTCAAGGACAAATCTTTTCAGGTGAAGAAGCCCATAAGCTTGGTTTAGTTGATGAGATGGGAAGCTTGTGGACTGCTGGTCGCAAGATACATGCTGAGTTAAAAATTAAAGAGGAATTCGCTCTTAAATTTATCGAAAAACCAAAAAAACTTGGTTTTATGGAATTAGTGGGTTCACTTGAAGAAAGCATTAGTAAATTAGATATTGATTCATTAATGAGTAGAGGTGAAGCTCCTCGATTAATGTTCAAATAAAATAGAAGAATAAAAATGGAAATATACTTTCTTTGGATTCAAGAACATTTATTAGCGGTTGTGGCCGTTCTTATTACAATGGTTCTTGTCTACCATTACATGATCGAAAAAGAGACGGGCGCTAAACTTTCTAAGCGCTACCGCAATTCCATTTTTGAAGCTCAATCAAAAATCTTTTTGAATGCCACTCAGTACCTCATCTCGGGAAACAAAGATCTTGCGATTAAAGAATTTTTGAGTGCTGTGGATATCAACCGTGAAACAATTGAGACTTACTTCGCTCTCGGCGGACTATTTCGTAGTAACGGTGAGATTGAAAAAGCGATTAGTATTCACCGCTCACTCATTGCACGAGAAAATATTTCTGAATCACACCGACTGCGCGCTTTAAAAGAATTGGCCGTCGATTTTGATAAGGGTGGGTTTATTGATAAGGCGATTGAAACGTATCGTGATGTTTTAAAAATAAACCGTGATCAATACGAAGTCATTCAAGCTCTCTGCCGAATTTATGAAGATATAGAGGATTGGGATCAGGCCTATAATTGTCGAATCATGCTTTCAAAAGTAGGGCACCAAAACCAAGCGGAAACGATTTCACATATCCTTGTTCAAAAGGCCAAACAGCATTTTGAAAAAGGTGATTATAAAAAATGTGAAGAAGACTTGGAAGATGCTTTTAGATTTGCTCCTTCAGTCTCTGCGAAAATTTTAAGGCTTAAATTATTTTTAGTAAGCGGTGATCTTGAGCAAGCAAAATATCTTCTTTTAGAAATTTTGAAAGAACACCCGATGTATACATCTTTTGTTTTCGTTTCAATTGATGAACAGTTCAAAACGAAAGATGAAGAATTAAAAAAGGCCTATTCATCTCGCCAGGAAATTCTTCGTAAATATTTCTTAGAAATGAATGATAAAGAACTTCTCACTTCAGCTTCAGTTGTGCTTTCAAAAGTTCGTTTGCTTAAAGAATCGGGAATGATTGAGTCAGCTTTTGAACTTCTCAAATCTTGGATGGATCAAAACAAATCGTCATCTGAAGTGATGAAAGTCGAATACATTAAACTTTTAATTGAACTACAAAAGAAAGACGAAGCTCTCAATCAAACAAAAGGTTTGTTAGAAAATTTACACCAGACATTGGCGAAACATTATTGCCGTCAATGCGGTTACAATTCAGATAGTCTGTTTTGGCGTTGTCCACAGTGCCACGAATGGGAGACTATCCAATTTAGATGGAAGGTTTAATGAAGGTTATCCTCCTCACATTTTTCATCAGTATGTCTGCAAATGCCCAGACGATCACGGCGCCTGCTTTAACGAAAACCGTTTTAGGTGTTAAGTATTTTAATAGAATGATGGGGAATGTTCATCAGAATCCATCGCGCTATTCGCAGGTCATGACGACTATAAGCTGTAATCATCCAGTGAAAGTCATGAAAGAAGTATCAAAAGATGGAAAAGAGTTCGTGGTCTACGGCGAAAACTGGCATCTCGTTAATGTTGGCCCTTATGAAGGCTACATAATGACTGACTATCTTAGTGACAAAAAAAATGAATGTTTTGAAGAAGAGTATTCGAAGTTTTTTGAAGGTCTAAACTTAAGCATTACCGATCTCTATTATTGGGCGAGACTTTACGACCAATATGTTCAAGGTAAATCGAAGGTGAGACAATGAAAGCATTATTAGCAATCCTCCTTTTAACTACATCTGTTAATGGGGAAGAAGTTCCTAAAGAAAAAGAACTTTTAGATTTTTCTTCGATTAAAGACATCATCAAAAAAGATGGTTTAGAAGGCGAATTAAAAAAGAAAGAAGACGAAAAACGCATTTTACTCGACAAGAAAAAACTGGCAGAAATGAAGCGTTTCAATGTTCCGACTGAAGATGTGTTTTGGAACATGTTTTCAGAATTGTGGTTAGTAAAGAACGCTCCAGTTTTAAAATGGGACTTTCACAAACCTGATTATGAACTCGAAAAAGCATTTATCTCCTTGCTTGAATCTCATGGTCATTACGAGAAAAAAATAAAAATTTTGGTCTTGGATACGACTGAAGTCATTCACGCAGCTCTTCCAAGTAATGATCAAGAGTTTATTTTCTTGCTCTCTCTTCCGTTCATTAGAACTCTTGATCTTTCAAAAGTAGAAATCTCCATGCTTCTCTTTGAAGATTACCTGAGAGCACGCAAAGGTTATTTTAAAAATTATGTAACTTCGAAAGAACTTGAAGCTTACATGGGAAGTAATTTTGCGGGTAAGGCGTTTGATAAAAAATTAATCGACTCCCACTTACAAAAATATAATACCGTTCTCTTTGAAAAAGGATTCAGTTTTCAAGATCAATTCGAAGTGACTAAAGAAATGGATGCCTTTTTAAAGAATGATTTAAAAATGTGGAACACCTATCTCACCATGTTGGAAAAGATCGATCAACTTACAAAGACCAATGCTCTCTATAAGAAGTATGGTCAGATCTATCCTTCACCTGAGTTGCAATTAAACTGGCTCAGGCCAAAACAAACGCGTTTTTAAATGAGATTATTGGCCTCCATTCGCTATTTTCTCACTGATCGAGTTCCGGAGTTTTTTCGGTCTAATCTCGGCCGTCAAATCATTGGATATTTGCTTTTTTATCTCGTTTTATGGTCACTTCACCTAATTATGATTTCGATTGTGTCTTTTTTTCATCTTCTCCTCGGCCATAACATCCGCACGATTGGAGATTGGATTGGAGATAGAGGATGGACACTTATCATTATTTCCAAATTGTTAGTTTTGTATTTAGGCATGCAATTTATCAATCTCAAAACGAATAAACTCTCTTCACTCAAAAGTTATTTTAGGAACAGTATACAAACACCAAGAGTTGAAGTGTTTTCTGTGCTTTGTTTTTTATTGATTGGACTTTGGGGCGTAGGACAAGTAGCAATCAACAGTAAAATGATTTTTGAAATTAATCGACTTGTTCTCTCCATGGCCGGAACTCTGATTTTTTTCTCAGTTGATTTTTTACTGACTATCGTACTCGATCTCTTTTATCCAGTGAGAGATGAATCACTTCGTCTGCGTAGATTATTTTTGTTTCCTCTTCTTTTTTACTTTTGCACGACAGCGACTTTTATTTACGAACTGACTATTTCAATGAAGCTCTACGCTTTTTTCTTTTTGCTAATGTATACAAGCGAGTGGAGAAGAAAAAACTGGACGCTACCTGCTTTTTTCCTCGTTACATTCATCACTCCCAGCTACATTTTGTTTGGATTGGATCCGGCCTGGGGAGACGTCTATTCTTTCTTTGCACCTGTTAGAAAAATTTCGACAACATCAATTTTTCTTCTTGTCGCTTTCAGCGTGGGTTATCTGCAGTACCATCTTTACAAGAAGCCTGAGTATATTTATCGGGATTAATTTTCTCACCAATCTGGCATTTATTGTCTATTATTAAAGGGCAATACAATGAAGGAGTGAAAAGTGGCTGAAGGAAAATTAGACATCATCAATATTATGCTGCAATCAGGTCTCGTCGTTAAAATCGTTTTAGCGATGCTCGTGGCCGCATCAGTTTTCTCTTGGGCAATCATTTTAAAAAAACGTCGTCTATATAAAGAAGTAGAAGAAGAGAATCAACGCTTTTTTGAAATCTACAATTCATCTGAAAATTTAAAAGACATTATGTTAAAGAGTGAACTTCTTCCATTCTCACCTTATAAGGCCCTATTCGTAAATGGGTACCGTGAGCTTACGAAAATGAAAGAAGCTTATAGCGGTCAACATAAGACAGGTCTTGCTTTTCACTTTCAAAATTTTGGTATGGGTGTTTTAGAGCGCGGACTTAAAAAAGGTGCAAATGAAACAAACGAAGAACTAGGAAATCGTCTTTCAACGCTCGCTTCAATTGGTTCAGTTACTCCGTTCGTTGGACTTTTCGGAACTGTTTGGGGAATCATCGACGCCTTTGCTGGTCTTGCGACTGGTGGTGGATCAATCGATGCTGTTGCTCCAGGTATTGCTGAAGCCCTTGTTGCTACAGCTGTTGGTCTTGCGGCCGCTATTCCTGCAGTTTGGTTTTACAACCATTTCAATAGCGTGAATGAAAAATTCAATGCTGAGATGGAGAGTTTTGGCCAAGACTTCTTGAACGTTGTTGAACGTAGCATAGTCGAGTAGCGAGGTTTAAATGGGTTTCAGTACTGGTAAGAAAAAAGGGGCCATCAGCGACATCAACGTCACCCCACTCGTCGACGTCATGCTCGTGTTGCTTGTTATCTTTATGGTAACAGCGCCGCTCATGTTAAACGGAATCAAACTTGATTTGCCAAAAACAAAAGAAGTGAATCCAGTTAATTTGAACGCAAAACAAGTCATCCTGTCTTTTTCAAAAAGCGAAGAATACTTTTTAGGAAAAGATAAAATTTTAGATAGCGAAATCATTCCTATGATTAAAGAACAATTCAAGGCCAATAAGACAGAAACTCTTTTCTTGCGTGCAGACTTTGCTCTCTCATATGGAAAAGTAGCAAAGCTTATGTCCTTTTTAAAACGTGGTGGTATTCACCAGATTGCTCTCGTAACTGTGACGGAAGATAAAAACAAATAATGAGAGTCTTTACCCCAAAACTACAAGGTGATAAGCCCTTTCCGTTTTATTTAAGACGGTCATTTTATGTTCACATTGGTCTTGTGCTTTTGACTGTAACAACTTCAAAAGTAGCATTTGAGCTCACGCGCGCACAAAGAGATGCCAACATTGAACTTGTGCAAGCTTCAGTCAGAGTAGATATGGTTGCGATGCCAACACACACGTTGAAAGAATTGCAAAACATGTCGAGTGGAGTGGAAGAAGTAAAGAAGGAAGAACCAGCAGCTGAAGAAGCAAAGGCGGAAGAAAAGGCCCCTGAGCCGGTGAAAGAAGAACCAAAAGAAGTGGTCAAGGATACAACTCCTGATCCAGTACCCGCCTTGGAAGAAGCGAAGGCCGCGGCTAAACGCGAAGACTTCCTGAATAAATTAAAAAAATTAGGAAGTAAAAAAATCGAAGATAAAGGAACAACTAAAGCAGAGAAAGGTCTGTACGGTGAAAAAGCTACAGATCTCAAAGCATTAGTTCTTTCGGGAAATAAACTTTCGAAGGGATCACAAATGTACGGTGATGGGCCAACGGGAGATTTAACAGCGTTTCAAGAGTACACTTTGAAAGTTACCCGAATTGTAAAACCGAAATGGACATTACCGCAATATTTAGCTGATAAAAAATTAAAGTGTCGTGTGCGAATTTGGTTGAGTGAAAATGGCGAACTGACAAGAGCTACTATCTATGAACCAAGTGGTGATCAAGATTATGATCAACGTGCGCTTGAAGCTGTTCGTGCTGCTGCTCCTTTCCCACCACTGGCAGAAAATTTAGGTAACCGCGCCCAACAAGGCCATATCGTTTTAGGTTTTCCACTTTAGAAAATTTGCGAAGGATTGAAATATGAAGAAATTGTATGTTCTATTGATGTTGATTTTGAATGTTGCTGCTTTTGCTCAAGATGACAATCTGACAGTTGTTGCAGTTGGTGAAGCAACAATCGAAAAAGATAAAATGATTATTCAAGATGCTTACGTTGGAGCGGGCTTAACAGCTGCTCAAAAGAATGCGGCTACAGAACTTGTAAAACTTTTAAGAAATGATTTCAGCTTTTATCAAAAAAAGTTCTACCTGATTGAGAGCGCTCCGAACAACACAGCTTTCCGTCAGAATACAAATTATGATTATTGGAACTCAAAAGGCATTCGTTATTTAGGAACAGCTTCTGTTGATAAAGCAGGCGAGGGAATGAAAGTGAACGTGATTTTTGAAGATATCAAAAATCGCAAACAAATCTACAATCAAACAGTGACTGCGAATCTCGCCGATCTAAGATCTCAAGGACACAAACTCGCCAATGGTGCTTACAAACAAATGGTGGGAAAAGAATCAATCTTTGAATCAAAAATTATTTTCGTTTCAGACCGTAATACTCGTGGAAGAAAAACAGTTAAAGAAATCTACATGATGGATTTTGATGGAAAAAATGTTCAGCAACTTACGAATCATGGAGGAATTACTATTTCTCCTTCTATGTCGTATGATGGACGCTATCTTGTTTATTCACTCATCGAACAAAGTGGAAAAAAGAGAAACAACAATCTTTACTTGATGGACATGCGCACTCGTCAGGCGAGCGTGCTTTCAAATAAAGACGGGATCAACTCAGGTGCCGTTTTCTTAGCAAACGGAAGAAGTATCGCACTCACACTCACAAATTCTGGAAACGCTGAAATTTATGAAATGAATGTTGAAACAAAAGATCTAAGAAAAATTACAAACCATTTTTCTTCAGACGTTGACCCTTCAATTACGGCCGATGGAACACTAATGGCCTTCCTTTCAGATCGACCTGGTAAAGCGATGATTTATACATTGGACCCACGTGGGACCGAAACAAATGTTAAGCGTATCAGCTTCGTAGGCCAGTTCAATGCAACTCCACGCTTTTCACCAGATGGAAAAGAAATCGTCTTCTCATCATGGCTCGATAACTCTTTTGACCTCTTTAGAATTTCCTCTCAAGGTGAAGGTCTCTCAAGACTCACGAAGGATTTCGGTTCCAATGAAGACCCCTCATACTCCAATGACGGCGAGTTTATCGCCTTCACCAGCCAGAGAGTTCTCTCTCGAGTGAAAGCTGACCAAAATATCTACATTATGGACCGTGATGGTGGGATTTTAGGGGCCATTACCGCTGGTTTTGGAAACTGTATAAGTCCTAGATGGTATAACTTCTAGAAATCACGAAGTATTACGTCTTTTTTTTAATCACTGAGCATTTTAGTCTTGTAAATTTTTCAGACGCACTGTATTATTTACCAAGTAACGCAACGCGCTTATTACAGACTAATATGTCCAGGAGTTAAACAATGACAGCTTCAATGACTAATCAGAAAACAGCTCTAATTGACCTATCTTCAACACTATTTTTGAGTCTGGATGAATCTCACTTCTTCACATCTCTAAACAAATTCTTCATGGGCCACATGAACGCTCATAACGTCCTTGTGTACAAACTTCTTGATAACGGTTCAGCACAACTAATGGCCCACAATGGTCAAGCTGTTCTTCAAGGAAAAATTTTAGACAAAGGTATGGGAGCTCCGGGATATATCGCTCGTACAAAAAGAGGATACTTCTCAAATACAGTTGAACGCGATCCGGTTTTCACTCTTGAAGCTCAAGACGGTGTGAAAGCTGAACTTTGTCTTCCAATCGCAAGCGAAGGTGTGATCTTAGGATCAATCCACATTCAAATGAAAGATGGTTCACGTGAATTCAATAAAGATGACATGACTTCAGGAATGGCCGTTCTTAACGAAATCAAAGGGCCAATCCAAAACATGAAAATGTATCTGGCCGCTAAACACATGAACGAAACTCTTCTAAGAACAATTGAACTTAAAGAAAAAGAACTTCAAGAATCACGTTCTGGATTAAAAATCCAGGATACATACAGAATCATGGAAAAAGAAATTATTGGGCGCTCAGTAGCGATGAAAGAACTTCTCGCTCTAGTTGATCGTGTATGTGACAAAGACATCAACGCTTTCATCATGGGTGAAGCTGCTACAGGAAAGGAAATGATCGCTCGTCGAATCCACTGTAGAAGTCACCGTCGTGACAGAGCATTCGTAACTGTTGACTGTTCAACAATGAACGAAGCTCAACTTGATCTTGAACTTTTTGGTAATGACAACCAAATGGGTATGCTTGAAGTTTCAAACTTCGGAACACTTTTCCTAAACTCAATTGAGAAAATGGGATCAAATGTTCAGAATAAACTTGCTCAATTCATTACAAGCAAAATGGGAATCAAAGCAGGCAGCAATGGTTTCTTTAAGTCAGACGTAAGAATGATTTCTGCTTCAACAAAAGATCTTATGGATCTAGTGAGAGTAGGATCTTTCAGAGAAGATTTATACTTCGCTCTTTCTACTGTAGTGTTAAAAGCACCAGCACTTAGAGAGAGAAAAGAAGATATCGAACTTATCGCTAACTTCTTCTTAAACCAAAATAAAGCGAAAGATGTTCAAAAATCTTTCTCACCATCTGCGATCAAAGCTCTTACAGAGTTCAATTGGTCAGGAAACGTGAGAGAACTTCAAAACGTAGTAGAGCGCGCAAGTGTACTTGCTGAAGGTTCAATTATCGAAAAACTTCACCTGGATCAAAACATCCAGAATGCAGAAGCTCAACAACCAGTGATCGAGGCTACGAAAGTTACCCTGCAGAAAGCCGCAGATTTCCAACACATTACTCTGGAAGAATTAGAGAAAAACCACATCATGAGCACACTTGGCGAATTGGGTGGAAACAAGACGAAAACAGCTAAAGTTCTTGGAATCACGGTTAAGACACTTTACAACAAGCTTCACAGCTACGGGATTGAGTTCGACAAGGAAGCTTAAGAACTTCCTAGGAGAGCTGAAGATTATTGTAAAGTTAGCACTAAAAATATACACTTGCTTAGTTGGAGGATACGATGACAAATACTACGGAAACTGAAACAGTCGCTGAAGGCCCGAAGACCCCAAGAAACTTCAGAACTGCTATCGATATTGAAAATTTCTACCGCTTCGTGAATGAAAATGACTTAAGACGTGAAGCAAAGATCATGCTTGAATTGCTTCAATCAAAAGTTATGTTAGCAGTGAAGAAAAACAAAAAAGATAAAAAAGCAGCTAGCAAAAAGAATTTACATTAATTAAAAAAATCCCGGCCCTCGCTTTCATGCGAGGGCCTTTTTTATTTAAGTTGGACAACGGAAGGTGCAACGTCATGATACAAGTGAACCCAGTTCAAAAAAAACACGTCATTTACGATCCAATTTATGGTTTCATTAAGCTCAACCCAATTGAGTGGGAAATTATCTCTTCACCGTTTTATCAGCGTCTTCGTTGGATCAAACAATTAGGTTTTTCTTGCTACGTTTTTCCCGGAGCTGAGCACTCGCGTTTTCATCACTCAATCGGAGTTATGTTCAACGCTCATAAAATTTT
>CAMLRB010000118.1 GCA_946482295.1 uncultured Bacteriovorax sp.
CATGGTGGGCAAAACATCACTACATCAAAGAAATTAGCAAACCTGTTGATCAAAAGGATGAAAGCAAACAGTGAGCTGGACTGATGAATTTCGCGATTCACTCAAAACATCAAAAGACCTAAGTGAGTTTTTTGGTGTTGAATTTCCCCAAGTCAATTATCCTCTCTTTATTCCCAAATCGTTTGCTGAAAAAATAAAAGGCGCAGGTCCTGATTCCCCCCTGTGGAAGCAATTTCTTCCTCATGCAGATGAAAACGCGAGCACAGGCCGAATCGATCCGATCGGTGACAAAGTTCATGCTCAAAACAATCAATTGATTCATCGTTATGAAAATCGTGTGCTCTTTACGCCAACAACAGTGTGTCCTGTTTTATGCCGATACTGTTTTAGAAAAAATGAGCTCTCGGCCAACGATGAAATTTTTCAACAGAAGTTTTTAGAAGCAAAAACATATCTTCAGGAAAATGCAGACATCAACGAGATCATTTTTACTGGGGGGGATCCGTTTATCCTTTCCAATGATAAACTTGCGTTTTATCTACAAGAACTTTCAGAAATTAGATCACTTAAATATATTCGTTTTCATACACGCACACCGGTTATTCTTCCTACTCGCATCGATGAAGGGCTCATTGCTCTCCTTCAGAGCGCACAGGGGCTGTTTAAAAGAGCGATGGTTATGATTCACTTGAATCATATCACTGAACTCACAAGCGACGTCATTGAGGCCATTGAAGCGCTTACAGAGCATGGAATTGAAGTCTATTCGCAGACTGTGCTTTTAAAAGGTGTGAACGACACAACAGAAGATCTTTATACACTCTTTTCCGTATTGGCCGACCTCAAAGTGAAACCGTATTACCTTCATCATCCAGATGAAGCTCTGGGGGCCATGCATTTTTATATGACTTTAGAAGAAGGTCGCAAAATCTATGCTCCACTTCACAACCAACTTCCAGGTTGGGCCATCCCTCAATACGTGATCGACATTCCTGGAGGCGAAGGAAAAGTCTCGGCCTTCAACCCTGAACAATTCGAGTTTTCAGGCACTCTTATCAATCGCCATGGTGAAAAAATTACAATCCCTAGTGCAAAAAACTAAATAATTCTCTATAACAATCAACAGCCTAAATTTTTGTCTAGGATATATTATGAAAACGATTTCATTCTTCGCACTACTCTGTTTAACTTCAAGCGCTCATGCTTTTTTATTCCCAGGTTCAACACTTGAATTAAAACAAGATGCTGAAGCGATCTACCTTACAAAAGATCAACGCATGCTTGGAACAACACTTATTCCTCATGCACTTTTTTCAGATGGTATAAACCTTACTAATATTCCTGCCATGACAGCAACAACAGAATTTTGTCTCATTCAAAAAGAGAAACAATTAGGCTCACTTGAAGGAACATATATCTCTAATGGTTATGGATTTTCTTCTAACAAAAGAGCGTTAGATATTACATGCTTTAAAGCTCGATTTAACAATTACAACTCGACTTATATACCTGAGGCAACATCGGTCAATGCTGATATTTTAGGACGCGCCCTAGGGGCTTACGGGGACATAAAACTTGCTCGTGCGGAAAACGTTACTATTGGATCGTATGCATTCACAACTGGATACAAAGCAGGTCGTGAAGTGTACGGTGAATCAGAATGTTCGATGATGACTTACAAAGCTGGATCGAAAATTAAGATTCTCTTCTCAGGAAGACGAGCGAGTTGTTCGATGAATGTTGAATCCTGGACAATGCTTTCTAAACCTGGAAAAGGCGAATTTCTTAAGCTTGACGGATCAGGAACTTTCATTGGAGTAGAAACAAACTGCTCAATTGAGTTCGAAGTAAAAAACGGCAAACTTACAGGGCGAGCACTTCAAACAATCAAACACAATAATTCAGGAAGCTACTGTCAGTATTAAAAATTAAAAACGAGATTATTATGAAAACGACTATGCTCACAGTACTATTTCTCCTCTCCCCGGCCGTCATTGCAAGTTCGGCAACTTCATCATTTAAAGAAGTCCGAAATGTTGTTTTTGAAGAAAATCCAACATCGACAAATGCAGTAGAGCGCGAAGAAATAAAAGTTTATCAAAAAAATCGCCTTCCTCACTATGAAGTCACAAGTTCAAAATTTATCGTGGGTGGAGTGAATCATCTTCTCAATCGCGCACAACGAACTCACATTGACAAAGATGATACTTACCCTCGCTTGGAAAAGCTTGTTCATCCTAATGGTGCATGTTTTACGGGAGTGTGGTCTATTACGGAAAATAATCCTTATAGCGGCTACTTTAAAGCTGGCTCAAAAGGTCTCTTCATCGGACGTGCTTCAACGGCGCTTACTGAAACTGAACGAGGAGATCCTCGCGGTTTCGCCTTCGCTGGAAAAATTTTTCCAACAATGAATCCTGATAAAAAAGTCACAACAGCAAATTTTTTTACGGCCGATGTTTTAATGGGCACTCAGAGGGATCGCTACCTCGATGTAAAGATGACAAATAGCCCTGACATTGGTTTTAGATTCAGTGTCATTGGTATGGCCCTACAAATTGTCAACACTTTTAAAGGTGTTGATAAGGAACCTAACTTTCGTCCGCTCTATCCAATTTCGGAATTGGGACTTAAGGCCGATGAATTAGTGAAAACACCCAAGTTCATTATGATTGAAACTGACAAGTCAGTGGAACGTAATGACGATACTGATTTTAGAGATGAAGTGAACATTCGAAAGAATCATGCTCAAGGAATTATCTTTAATATTTTGGTTAATGACGTAAGCCGTGATCAAGATTCTCGAGAGTGGAAGAAAATTGGGACTATTAAAGCAAATGAGAGCACGGTCTCTTACGGTTGTGATCGACAGCTGCACTTTGCTCACCCTAAGATGAAATAGTTCCGGTGACGACGCACCGCCAGCGGTAAGAAATTTAAAAAGGGTCATTGACAGATTTCGATGCGATCCTTAATATCAGCGTTACTCAAATCGATGCGGGATTAGCTCAGTTGGCTAGAGCGTCTGCTTGCCATGCAGAAGGTCGAGAGTTCGAGTCTCTTATCCCGCTCCATTAAAAATTTAAAATAAATCAAGGCCACCTTCGGGTGGCCTTTTTATTTCAATCAACCAACTACATTCTTTTGCAAGTTACATCTTTTGAAAAAATCACATTCGGTGAGAGAATGATTGTGTCTGCATCGTAATAGCTCATACCGTAGGTTGTTTTTTTGAATCTTCCGGCACAAACAAGATTTGTCAGCTCAATCTCAGTCCCAGGGAATGTTGTGTACTCTATTACGCATGGGAACTTTTGAAATTTATTTTCGAGTGTGATTGTTTTATCATCGTGCATTTTTAGAAGAAAACGCGATCCTCCAAAATTGCAGCTAAACGATTCTGCTGAAAAAGCACTCACTGAAGCAACAAGAGAAAGTGTTAAAAATACAAATTTCATGCGGTCCCCTGAGAAGAATTACTTAAAACTTGTATTTATTAGATACAAGCTAAATGGAAGTGGCAATAATAAAAAAAGCCACCTTTTCGGTGGCCTTTCTATTTCTATTTTCAGCACATTTCTATTTATTTAATGTTAACAATTTTTGGTATTCAGCAATTAAGTTATCATTTAGCTTAATGAGTTCCAAAGATGCATCTCTTCTTGCTAATGCTCCGAAAATTACAATGTCTCCAAAAAGAAGTTGATCTTCACCGAGTTTAAAAATTCTTGCAAAATAAGAACTATTAGCTGGGTCGTTTTGACTTAATAAATTCTCAATTGTCTTATTCAAGCTATCTTGAATTAACTGAAAAGCTTTAGGCATTGCTTTTAATTGACCTAAAATACGTTTTTCATATTCCTGACGATCGTAATGAGACATATTCTTATACAATTGAAGCGCTTCTGGTCTATTCGATCTCAACTTAAGATCAATAAATTCTACTTCCTGAGTTTTGTTCTGAATAGCTTCAAGCTTAGCACTATCTAAATGCTTAAAAGCAATATCGTCTCTCTTATAGATACTTGGGTTATAAAGAAGACTATAAAATCCTGTAGTCCCCGTGGCGCCTACACGTATAAGCCCTCCAAGAATAGTTCTTAGGCCTAGAGGAATTTCTGCCATACAGGTTTTGCAAACTAGTAAGCGTGGAACTGCGGCCCAAGTGAAATACACTGTTTCAACGATAACAATTAACTTCAGAGTCCAAGAAGCCGCTGTTGGCAGCATACTTTTATAAGAAAGGTCTCTGGCAATATTTCCATAGTCGTCAGCTGATGATTTCAAAATTTTAGAATAATTCTGTGAGCGTTTGATCTGTGCGGCGGCATCAGCACTACCATCGGCCATTGCTGTATTTAACGACAAGAGAAGCGTCAGTAGCATAATTGAGATCATTTTCATAAGAACTCCTAAATTGTTTATAAGCTCAATTTAGCGGGTTTCGTGATGATCTCAAGAAGAAGTGTAAAACTTTTCCTATGTGTCTAATTTATAGACAGTATTGCTGACAACGAGAGGCCTGAGAAAGCAGTGGAATTAGAAACTTCCCCAAGAGATTGGAAAATTTAATTATCCTTTAAACGGTATCCAATTCCGGCTTCATTTACAATTACAGTACTCGCACCCGTGCATGCACTCTCTAATTTTTTCCTTATTACGCCGAAATAAACTCTCAAATAATGAAGTTGGTCTACAGAGTGAGGACCCCAAACATCATTGAGTATCACTTTGTGGGGAACAATTTTTCCTCCACTTATAATGAGGATTTTTAATAAATCAAATTCAGTGCCTGTTAATTTAAGGTCAACATCATCATAGTAAATGCGGTGTAATCCAAGGTCCACACGAAGTTTACCAAAGTTCAGCATCTCATTTTTACCATCACGTAATGAATGCCTTAAACCAACTCTAATTCTTGCCATTAATTCAGTAACACTAAATGGTTTTGTTAAATAATCATCGGCACCTGCATCTAGTGCCGCAACTTTATCATCATCAGAATCTCTTGCTGTTAAAAATATAACTGGGACTTGAGATGATTTTCTGATTTCTTCGAGCACTGTAATACCCTGTATGCCAGGAAGACCGTAATCTAAAATTATAAGATTTGGAGAACCTGATTTGAATAATGAGAGTCCTTCTTCTCCCGAAGTTGCCACAACTACTTCGAACTTATCTGCTTCCAAAGTAGATTTTAATAAATTTCTAATTGATAGCTCATCCTCTATAATTAAAATTTTTACTTTCATAAGCTAATTCTCTTTTTCTTGCGGAACAGTTGGTTGTTTCTCAAGAGGTAACTCAATAACGAAACGGGCCCCCTTAGGTTTGTTATCTTCATAATAAATAGTACCTCGATGTAACTCAACAATACCTTTTACTATCGCTAGCCCCAAACCAACTCCTCCGGGTAAGGACGCTTTGGCACGAAAAAATTTTTCAAAAATAAAGGGAGCGTCTTTTGGATCAATCCCAGAGCCTTCATCTTCGATGACAATACTTGTTTTTTTATTATCACTAAAACACTTAATTGAGACAGTACTTTGAACATCTGAATACATGAAAGAGTTTAAAAGAAGATTAGTTAAAAGATGTTCAAATAATTTAAAATCAATTTGAAGCAACTGTACTGTTGGATCTATTACAATCGAAATTTTACGGTCTGGATGTGATTTTTTAACTTTATTAACTGCTGTATAAATTAAATCATGTAGGTCATGCCATTCTTTTCGTAATGAGAGAACACCTGAAGATAATCGGCTCATATCTAAAAGATTTTCAATAACGTGATTTAATCGCTCACTTGCCTCCGAAAGATTTCTAGCAATCGATTTAATATTAGGATCTGAGCTAGATTGATTTTCTAAAGCATAAACGCTTCCCATTATGGAAGTAAGTGGAGTGCGCATTTCATGAGAAATTGAATTCAATAATGTTTGATGTAAGAGTGAAGAATCCTCAAGTCTTTGGGCCGCAATAATTTTAGCCGACATGAGATTTCTCTCCAATGCACCACCGATAATTCTTACAATAGAATAAAGCAAGGTTTCTTGATCAAGTCCGAGTTTACGATTTCTATTCTTAGGGTTGAATGAAAAAACTCCAATAGTTTCATCAGTTCCTTTTATAGGAATATAAAGCGAAGCCGCTTGCCCTAAAGTGTCTGTTGACCAACCTGCCGCCTTTTGATTCTGCAAGCACCACAATGCAACTGCTTTTTCTTTTTCATCAATCGCTTTGAAATAAGTTTCTTTTAGTGAGAAATCTAAAGATCCCTCTGCGGTTTTCATATATATATGGCATTGAGCACTTAAAAGTTTATCAACTCTTTCTTTAACCAATCCAATGGATTGAAAGGGACCCGCCGTCGATGATAGGTCTTGCATAATTTGATAAAGAAGATTTGTTCGCTCTTCTCTTTCTCTGATAAGTCGTTCATGAAACTTAAGTCTGTTGCTTAAATAACCTGTAAAAGAAGCCACCACAAAATATGAAAGACACAAAAAAATGTCATCTGTTTCACGAATAACGAAGGTCATGACTGGTGGAATAAAAAAGAAATTCCACATAAAAGCACCTAGAGCGGCTGAAAAAAGGACGGCCCCTAAACTGCCAAATAGTCCGACAATGAGTACACCAATCAAAAAAACAAAACTGATTGATCGATAGCCAAGAAAATTAACCAGGGCGCCACTTAGTAAACTCAGCCCAACCATAAACCAGAAAGTATTCCAATATTTAATGAAACTTGTTCTCTCACTTCCTTTGATTAACCCCTGAAGTAATGGGGGTCTATAATTGATTGTTTCATCTTGACGTAGAACGTGAACATCTACATCCCTACTTTCTAAAACAAGCCGATCCAAAAGAGAGCCTTTTGTAAAAAAATCTTTTAAGAATCTTCTTGCTGGACGACCAACAATAATCTGGGTCACATTTCTTTGACGTGAAATCCTCTCAAGAGCAGATGGGACATCAGTATCGGTTGTCGTAATGACCTCTGCTCTAAGCTCCCTGGCGAGATTGAGATTTTTCACTAATTGTGCTTGATCAACATCAGATAATTGAATTCCAGTATCAATGTGAACAGCAATCCAAGGGGCCTCTAGGTTATAAGCAAGTCTTCTTGTGGCCCTGATAAGTTTTTCCGAATAGGGGCTATGAGAAATCGCCACAAGAATACGTTCATTGGTCTGCCAAGGCTTATCAACTTTTGCCGCAGACAATCTTTGCAAATCGTGTTCAACTCTTTCTGCTGTCATTCGCAAAGCAATTTCTCTAAGCGCTGTTAATCTATCTTCTTTAAAAAAATTTTGACTGGCCTGAGTAACTTTGTCTCCGAGATAGACTTTTCCTTCACTTAGTCGTTTTAAAAGCTCAGAAGGAGCAATATCGACGAGCTCAACGAGATCTGCTCTCTCCAACATACTATCAGGAACAGTTTCTCGTATGGAAATTCCGGAAATAGATTCAATAATATCTTTTCTACTTTCGAGATGCTGAACATTGAGTGCAGTATAAACGTTAATGCCAGCATCCAAGATTTCTAAAACGTCTTGGTATCTTTTTTCGTGTCTAGAACCTGGAACATTTGAATGAGCAAGCTCGTCCACAATGACCAACTTGGGACGACGTTTTAAAATGGCATCTATATCCATTTCTTCAAGTTCGGTATCTCTATATTTAATTTTGATTCGAGGAAGAATTTCCAATCCATGTAACAAAGCCGATGTCTCACTTCTCCCATGAGTTTCAACAATACCAATGACGACATCAACTCCTTCAAGTTTTTTCTGATGGGCCATCTTTAACATGGCATAAGTTTTACCTACGCCTGCGGACATTCCTAAAAAAACTCTAAGACTAGCAGTCGACCCGATTTTCTCTTCACTCTTAATGGCCCTTAACAATATATCAGGGTCTAATCTTTTATCGTTTTCCATTATTTCCTGTAATCATCTAAAGATAAATTCAGAGCGAGTACATTCACAATCGGCTCCCCTAAAAATCCAAATTGACGATCGGTTGTAGCTTTTTTAATTAAATCTTCAATAACAGAATGATCTAGGCCTCTTGCTGTTGCAACCCTAATTGTTTGATAGCGAGCTGCTTCAACCGAAATATGTGGATCAATACCGCTGGCAGAAGCAAAAAGTAAGTCCTGAGGAGGTTCGCTTTCACCTGGATGGACCGCAATAAGTTTAGCTTTTCTTTCTTCATATAACCTTTTAAGAGCATCAGAAGCTGAACTTAAATTAGATCCACCAGAGGGCATTGGGTTGTGTGAAATCGCTGAAGGTCTCGACCAAAAATACTCCGGTCTTTCAAAATTTTGACCTATACTTAAAGAACCAACAATTCGACCATCTTTAGAAACTAACTGACCCTTGGCTTTATTTTTAAAAAGTGCTTGTCCAATTCCAGTCATGCTTAAAGGATAAAGTACTCCACAAAAAAATGTAATCAGGGCCATAAATATAACTGATGTTGCTAAATGTTTCATATTCTTATTCCTAGACTATTCCGATTGTAGTGATAATGACGTCGATGATCTTAATTCCAATGAATGGAATAACAACTCCACCAACTCCAAAGATAAGCAAGTTTCTTTTTAACACTTGATCAGCTCCTTGGGCCTTATAACCGACACCTTTAAGTGCTAATGGAATTAAAGCAACAATCACCAAAGCATTAAAAATAACAGCGCTTAAAATCGCACTCTGAGGCGAAACGAGCCTCATGATATTTAAAACTGCAAGTGGTCCTGACTGCTGACCATTGAGTACATAAAGTGTTCCAAAAATAGCAGGCAAAATGGCAAAGTATTTGGCCACATCGTTAGCGATACTGAAAGTTGTCAGACTTCCTCTTGTCATGAGTAATTGTTTTCCAATTTCTACGATCTCTATAAGCTTAGTTGGATTACTGTCAAGATCAACCATGTTTCCTGCTTCACGGGCCGCTTGAGTGCCTGTATTCATGGCAACACCGACATCTGCTTGAGCGAGGGCAGGCGCATCGTTTGTTCCATCTCCTGTCATGGCCACAAGGTGTCCATCAGCTTGTTCTTGTCTGATACGTTTTAATTTGTCCTCAGGTGTTGCCTGCGCCATGAAATCATCGACGCCCGCTTCTGCAGCAATTGCAGCCGCTGTTAAAGGATTATCTCCTGTGATCATGACTGTCTTAATTCCCATCTTCCGAAGTTCAGCGAATCTTTCTTTCATTCCACCTTTTACGACGTCTTTAAGATAAATCACACCAAGAATCAATTTACCTTCGACAACAACCAATGGTGTTCCACCTTTTTTTGAAATAGATTCGATTATTTCATCTAAATCCTTAGGAATCACACCGTTCATTTCTTGAACATACTTTTTGATGGAGTCCCCTGCTCCTTTGCGGATACTTGTTGTAATTTGACCTTCAGAATGAAAATCAATACCACTCATTCTTGTTTGAGCGGTAAAGGGAACGAAATTTGCTTGATGAGGTTGAACACTTTCAGCTCGTAAGTTATATTTTTCTTTTGCAAGCACGACTATTGATCTTCCTTCTGGAGTTTCGTCGGCAAGTGAAGCTAATTGAGCAGCCTCCGCTAGTTTTTCTGATGCCACACCTTTAACTGGCAAAAATTCATTGGCCATACGATTTCCGAGTGTGATCGTGCCGGTTTTATCGAGTAATAAAACATCTACGTCTCCAGCTGCTTCAACAGAACGGCCGCTTGTCGCAATAACATTCCTTCTGATCAATCGATCCATTCCACTGATTCCAATTGCACTTAAGAGTCCACCAATGGTTGTTGGTATTAAGCATACTAAAAGAGCAATCAATACTGGAACTGTGACAACCGAACTCAAATCCTGATTGTTCGCTGTCCCTGCATAACTAACAAATGCTTTAAGAGTCATTACAGCAAGAACAAACACAATAGTTAAACCAGATAAAACTATACTTAAGGCAATTTCATTGGGAGTTTTTTGTCTTTTTGCTCCTTCAACTAAAGCTATCATTCTATCTAGAAAACTGTGTCCTGCTTCTGCAGTAATTTGAATTAAAACGCGATCGCTGATGACTTTGGTTCCACCGGTAACTGCACTTCTGTCCCCTCCAGATTCACGAATAACGGGAGCTGATTCACCAGTGATAGCAGATTCATCAACGCTTGCTATCCCTTCGATAACTTCACCGTCACCGGGAATTACATCACCATTTTCACAAACGACGATATCACCTTTTTTTAAGCTTGCTGCGGAGACTTTGGATTCAACCCCATTGATTAACAACCTAGCAATTGTAGATGTTCTGGTTTTCTTCAACTCTTCGGCTTGCGCCTTCCCTCTTCCTTCTGCAATGGCCTCTGCAAAATTGGCAAACAACACTGTAAACCATAACCACAAAGCAATTTGCATTTCAAATAACTTTGAACCAGCACCAACTCCAAAGACAACATAGACGGTTGTCATAATGGCCCCAACCATTGTGACAAACATAACCGGATTTTTCATTTGGGTAACTGGATTAAGTTTTATGAAAGCATCTTTAATGGCCGTCATAACGAGATCTTTTTGAAACATATTTTTTTTATCATCACTCATAACAAGCTCCTAAAATGTTCTTCCATTCAACATTAAAAAGTGTTCCGCAACTGGCCCCAGAGCTATGCCTGGAAGAAATGTCAGAGCACCAACTAATAAAATGATTCCAATGAGCAAAACTGAAAACAGAATTGTATCTACTTCAAAAGTTCCTTTTGAAGGTGGTGAATATTTTTTCTTAGCTAAATTTCCGGCAATGGCCAGAATCGGAAGAATGATTGCAAATCGCCCAATAAGCATGGCAATGGCTAGTGTGATATTATAGTAAGGAACATTTGCACTTAATCCGGCAAAAGCACTACCATTGTTACCAGTTGCTGAAGCATAAGCATAAACGATTTCAGAGAATCCATGAGGACCTTTAGACATCAAGCTTGATAATCCCATTGAACTCACTGATGAAATTGCCGAAAATATCAGCACTGTCGCGCAAGGAACAATGATCGCAAGAATGACCATCATCATTTCCTTAGCTTCAATTTTCTTACCAATATATTCCGGTGTTCTTCCCACCATGAGTCCAGATATAAAAACCGTCATAAGAATGAACAACATCATTCCATAAAAGCCTGCACCGACTCCTCCGAAGATAATTTCACCTAAAAGCATATTGAGTAAGGCCAGCCCACCTGCTAGTGGACTAAGAGATGAATGAAGCGTATTAACCGAACCACTTGAAGCCATAGTCGTTATCTGCGAAAAGAGAACACTATTAAAAACTCCAAAACGTGCTTCTTTTCCTTCCATCAAACCTGAGAGATTGAAAAGTGGATTGACCGAAAACTCTGATACCAAGGCCAATACAGTTATACCGACAAAAAGAAACATCATTGTGCCAAAAATGATCCAACCGTGTTTTTTAGCTTTGGCCATTAGCCCGTATGTGTAAGTAAGTGCAGCTGGAATTAAAAAAATAGAAAGCATCTGGAGAAAGTTCGAAAATGGAGTTGAGTTCTCAAATGGATGAGCAGCATTGGCATTAAAAAACCCACCACCGTTAGTACCTAACATTTTGATTGCAACTTGCGAGGCCACTGGCCCCATCGGAATGATCTGCTTCATTCCCTCTAAGGTAAGTACTTCATGATAGG
>CAMLRB010000119.1 GCA_946482295.1 uncultured Bacteriovorax sp.
GCTTCATTGTCGGATCTAAAAAATATTCCAAGCAAAAGTTTTCTTCTTTCCACTGCTAATACTGGTTGTATGCCTAAGGGAGTAAAGGTCGATCCAGTAGGACGATATCTTTTTGTTGCAGAAATGTGCGGAAAAATTGATCCTTCAACAAAAGTGCGTGTCCCCACAGCATCCATCTTTGATATGCAATCACGAACACTAACTGAAACACTTGTCACTCCAGTAGGGATGAGAAAAGACGGCATTCTTGCCAATACAGAAGTAGAATTTTCGTTTGATGAAAAGTGGGCAATGATCACACGAGCTGAAGGGGATTCAGGTTCAGAAGTTTTTAAAAATCAAGCTCTCCTTACCATCGTTAATAATGACACCCATAAAATTGCGAAGTACGTTCCTCTTCGGGGGGCAGGAGCAAAAATCATCGCTGCTCGACCACTTGTGAGTGATGATTCAGAAAGCAAACAGATTGTTTATGTTGCCAATTATTTTTCTGATGATTTGAGTTTAGTCGATGTCACAGATTTAAAAGATGATGGCAATTTAGATGGCACGTCTCATTTCAAAGGACGCGTAAGTTTAGCAACAAATTTTAAAAATCCGGCCTCAAAAGGATATTTCATTGCCCCTCGAGGAATTGCTTTTACTCCCGATGGGAAATATGCACTCATTCTCGCAACCGAAACGGGAAGTCTTATCATTGTTGATTCAGTTAAACATCAACAGATCGCAGAGATTGCTCCCATTGATGCAAAAACCGCAGGACGAGATCTGAATGTTCGTCACATTGTTGTTTCTCATAATGGTCGAATAGCATATCTATCGCACATGCGGGGAAATGCTATCTCAAGAATAAATATGCTGAAACTTATTTCGACGATTAAAAGTCTTCCTAAGAAAGGAAAAGATGTCACTCTTCCAAGTTCACTTTGGGATGAATTACTTATTCCATTCAAAACAAGCGAAGGAGAGAAGAAGATCATGGTGCTTGAAGATTATCCCTTCGATCACCCAAACTTCGCTGGGAAAAAATGGAGCTTAGCTCATCCTAATACAATAGTATTAGATCCAATTCGCAATCGCTACCTCTATGTCTCGCATCGTACAACGTCAGATCGCGACTACACTAAAGTCGATCCTAGTATCATGGGCAAAATTGATATTATTGATACGGAAAAAGATAAGCTTGTTTATACATTGGTAGGAGGATCTCAGCCAACAGCTCTTGATGTATCAAGAGATGGTAAGACCCTCATTTCATCTGGATTCATGAACGACAAATTATATTTCTTTGACGTTGGAAAAATACTCGAGACCTATGAGAAATAGAGCTAAATAATTATTCCCAACGAACATCATCTAGAGATTTAAAAGTATATCCTTCATCTAAAAGAGCAGGGATCATTTTTTTTACCATTTCTACTGACTGTGAACGAAGATCGTGAAGAAGGACTACGCCACCTTTTAGCTTCTTTGTTTCATTCATATATCCTTCAAGACATTTTTCTACCGGAACTTTACGGCTCCAGCACGCCCAATCGGCGGCCTTCGTGAAGACACCGTCAATTAACTCCATTTCACCACCAATATCCCATAGAACAGGTCCAATATAGTCTTTACCGAGTACATCTTGGTTCAAGTAACCTGCATACTTAGCATCCCATGCTCCTTCTGGAGCGCGGAAGTAAAATTGCTTACTGTTCGTCATATATGCTTTCATCGCTTCGTGAGCATCATACACTTCTGAACGAACTTTTTTCTTCCACGTAAAAAATGAAAGATCTTTAAGTGCCGTGTGAGTCATTGAGTGGTTTGCAACAATGTGACCTTCGTTAACCATTCTTTTCATGATTGCAGGATAAGCTTCAACGTTTTTACCAACAACAAAAAATGCCGCTTTAATATTGTACTCTTTAAGAACGTCGAGCATTTTCTCCGTTACACCTGGAGTTGGACCATCATCGAAAGTAAGAACGATTTCATTATGTCCTCGGTGAATGTTTTCACGACTTCCGCGAGAAAAATCTTTATCTCCAATTGTCACTTGCGCTTGTGCAAGACTGATAAAAGAAAGTGAGAGAAGTGCTAAAGTTTTAACGTTCATAATAGTTCCTGCATTTGATTAAATTTTTACGCGTCTTATACCCTTTTTTGCATGGAAGGAAAGGAACGTTGTAAAAGATTCATGACCCATTCTGACTTTAACCCCATGAAATTCTAAGCTAATTTTCTTCTCATGAAAAAGCTTGCATGGATGTTGCTTCTTTTATTCAGCGGGTGCGGGGCCCTTGTCGATCCTTCTGAAAACGACCCTCGATTTGATTCAATCAAAGAACAGTTTGAAAAAGATGCAGCTTTTTTTGGTCGTCAAATAGACACCAACGATATTTCCATCGCCTTTGGAGATACTAGAAAAAAACTCAAGTACGCGGGGTTCATTCCCATTACTCGCGATCCAGGACCGGCCTATGGCTATTGTTTGGTCTTAGGTAAAACTAATAATGATATAAAAAAGCCGCTTGCCAAAATCGCTTTGGGTAACAGGCATCACTCAAAACAGATCATTATTTCTGATGAACTAAAAGAATTTTCCGCAGCTGATCTTGAGGCCACTGTTTACCATGAACTAGGCCACTGCGCTCTAGGGCTTGCTCATCATGAAAACGAAATGCTCATGTCGACGACATTTAATGGAAATCTTCAGGATCTTCGTTTTTTTCTACTGGAAGAATTATTTAAAAGGAAGAGAAGAAAGTTACCTAAGACGATGACAAAGATGGCCTATCCCAATGATGGAATGGTTCTTCTTTATGAAACGGATTATCACTTGATGGGGACGCGAATTTACTATCAGCTTTATCAACATCCTAAGACTGGAAGTTATTATTATCGCAACGAACCTTAGTAAATTGGTGAAGGATGAACTCAATGTTTATCTTTTATGATAGAGCCCCTTGATTTCTGCCTCTTCTAAATGAGACATTTTATTTTTTTTCTTTTTTGTCTCACGCTCATTTTCTTTCACAGCTTCATTTACGTGACGATGTTTGACTCCAGCTGTTCGAGTTGATTCATCTCGAGGAGCATTACTTTTTTGGGATTTGTTTTTAAAGTTTCCTTCAATCATATGTTCTCCTTTTTTTAGTGACACCATTCTTGTACCCAATCCACAATACGCTGATTGTAATCGATTCGATGTCCAGGTCTGCCATTTTCGGCCATCGAGTGACCTTCTTGTGGATAGATCACCATTTTTGTAGGGGCCTTTTCATTTCTCATGAGAGCAGTAAAAAATTCTTCAGACTGCCCGATTGGGCAACGCTGGTCATCTTCTCCGTGGAGTAACAAAGTAGGTGTTCGAACTTTGTGGGCATAATTCACTGGAGACAATCTTCGATATAGATCTCGATGTTTCAACAATTCAGCTTTTTGGTCATACGGTCCAACATAGTGGCCAGAATCTGATGTTCCAACATGAGATTCTAAATTTGTTACAGGGGCGGATACTATAGCGGCCTTAAATTTATGAGAGTGACCAACGGCCCAAGCGGCCATGTAACCTCCATAGGATTTTCCGGCAATCGCCACTCTTTTCCCATCAATGAGTCCTATTTTTTCTAATTGATGAACGGCCTCGAGTTGCTGATAAAGATCGCGCTCGCCCCAATGTCCACGCAGTTTATCGGCGAATTCAAGTCCGTAACTTGTTGAGCCCTTGGAATTCAAAGTGAGAATTGCCCAACCACGTGATAAAAGTATGTACCAGTAGACATGATAGGAAAAACCAAACTCCACAAAACTATGGGGACCACCGTGAATATCTAGTAAGAGTGGATAGGGACCTTTTCTATTGAGTGGTGTGAGAAGATAACCTTCGGCCGAATCGTTTTTGTCGAATTTAAATAGTCTTTTCTCAACATGAGGAAGAAGTTTAGTTTTCCACCATTCGTCATTAATGTATGTGAGTCTAGTTTCGTCATGTCCTTGAAAGTCAGAACAATAAATATCTCCTGGCTCAGTCAGGGAAACCGAATGATAGACGAGCCGAGAGGGAGTTCCGTGAAGCAAAGTAATTTGTCGCTCCCCCCTTGAAAGTATTTGAAGTGTGCGCTCCTCAATATCTACACGTGCGAGATGACTGCATCCATGGCAGGAGCGAAGATAAACAAATGATTTCGAATCAAAAGACCAGACGGGAGCGTTGCTGGTATCTAGAACAAAACTTGATGATTCAGAGTCTTCTTTTAAAAGACGATCAAGTTTATTCTGATTTAAATCATAAACATGAGGCCAGGAAATGGATTTACCAGCTTCGTCAGATGCCGTAAAAACTATCCAGCGTCCATTGGGAGAACAGGAAATTTCATCAATAGAAGTTAGGCAGGAAGTCAGTTGTCTTTTATGTCTGCCATCACTGTCCATAATCCACAAATCATTTAAATAAGCAGACGTTTTGCTTTCGCGATTTTTAATAAAGATGATGTGTTTCATATCAGGAGTGAAGATGGCAGCGGAGTGACTTCCTGTTCCTTTAGTAAGTTGTACTGTTTTTAGAGTCTCGCAGTTTAATGTAAAAAGATGAAAGGCCTGATTGTAAATATAGCCTGACCCATCTGACTTATATTTTAAGGTTTCGATAACTCGAGGTCTTCTCGCCCAATCATCTTGATCCACATCATCTGGTCTTTCTTCTGTAGTCATCGGGACAATAACGAGTATTGTTTCACTATCTCTTCCCCAAGAATAATCTGAGACCCCCTCATCAAAGGAAGAAATTTTATGGGCCTCACCGCCTGATCGATCCATCATAAACAGTTGGACCGATTCTTCATCACGATCGGATAGAAAAACAACTTTGTCACCTCGAGGTGACCATCTAGGTTGAGTATCATTAGATTGTCCTGTGGTCAGTTGTTTGGGACATCCTCCAGTAGAAGATACAATAAAAATTTGTGAAATTTCCTCATCTCTTTCAGAATCAGGCACTTGAACTTCATACAAAATTTCTTTGCCGTTAGGGGAGATTTGAATATCTTTTATGAGTTTGAAATTCAGAATATCATTCGCTTCAAACTTCATTTTTGGCGAAGGCCTTTTCTTTTTTTTCATTGTGATTCTACCTGGTTTACGACCTACTTTATGTCACTTTCATATCTAGCAAGTCGAATGCCCGGGTGGTAAATTTTTTGCGTCAAAGTCGTGTATTTATGATAACTAAGATTGTCACTTACTAGAGAGATTGATAAATAAGAGCTATGAACGAGTATATCCTACAAGACAGTCCAAACATTCATATTAGACGCCGAAAAGAAATGCTTGATAAATATCCGGCCATTCGTCAGCTCTATGGAAATCACTATCCATCTGTGGTCTGGATCCTATTCATTGTTGGATTTCAATTGATGATGGCGGCCCTTTTCAGTAATGCTGTCTGGTGGATAACGCTTTTTATCGCTTATGCCATTGGGGCGTTCGCCAATCACGCCCTCTACGTCATGATCCATGAATGCACTCACAATCTTGTAACGAAAACTTCTCTCGGAAATAAAGTGATGGGACTCGTCTGTGATATCCCGTTATTTCTTCCCTCTGCAATGGGCTTTCGCAAATATCATATGATTCACCATAAACATTTGGGTGAATATTCATACGACCCAGATATTACGAGTTATACAGAAGCTAAGATTGTTGGAAATAATTCTTTCATGAAAGCACTATGGTTGTTTCTTTTTTCAGTCTCTCAGGCCCTTAGACCGCTTAAAGTGCAATTCTATCGTCCACTTAATATGTGGACAGTGATCAATACCATTCTTCAAATTGTGATCAATATCGCGATCTATAGAATTTTGGGTGCCGGGGCCTTGTTGTATCTTGGACTCTCGACATTGTTTGCACTTGGATTGCATCCTCTTGGTGGCCGCTGGATTCAAGAACACTACATTACGAAAGAAGGGCAGGAGACTTATAGTTACTACGGTCCTCTGAATAAATTAACGTTTAATATGGGCTTTCATAATGAGCATCATGATTTTATGCACGTGCCTTGGTGTAAACTTCCTACTCTAAAAAAAATGGCCCCTGAGTACTATGATTCACTTGCTAGTTATTCATCTTGGACTAAAGTTCTTTTGAATTTTATTTTCAATCCAGCGATGAGTTCTTTTTCCAGAATCATTCATCCAGATAGACATCCCACAAAAAAAGAATCACTCCAAGTTGAAATTCTCGAAGCTTGAATTAAAAAGTATAGCCGAGAGTAATTCCAACAAAATCGAAGCTGAATTTTTTATCAACGTCTATTGAAGGAGGAACGACTGTTCCTGGGTAAACAATCTCATCGATTTTAGCGACAGAATGGTTCACCCCTAACCAATCTATACCCAACATGAAATTCTCCCACTGCCATTCATTTCCAATACGAAGACCTAGTCCTGTATCTCGATATTTGTAAGTTGCAGTTGTTTGATGTGATGTTCGTCGATAATAAACTGAGGGTTGATAATAAAAACTATTTCCCACAAACTTTTTATAACCAAGTTTGAGGGCCATTAGACCTTTTCTACCATCATCGCCCGTATAGTCGTGTCGCTCGCTATATCTTAAAGTGGCCACTGCATTTTGTTTGAGAAAAACACCAAATGTGTAACTGAAAATGGGAATAGAAAATTCAATTCCAGGCCCTAATGAAAACTGCACACTTCGATTGCGGCGATTTTCTAAACTCGTTCCTTCTTCGAAGGGCAGCTCGACATGGGTCTCTTCTTTCTTAACATTGGTTACAGTCGCATCTTGGGCCAGCACACAAAATGGAGTAAGCATCATTAACAATATCTTTTTCATCAAACACCTCTCATGTGAATCCTAAGAGAAACTGAAAGACGAGATCAATGCCGTCTGCTTTAAAAGTAATGGACTATTTTTCTTTGCAAATAATTCGAAAAGTTGAGGCATTGAGGTTGCACTTATACAAATGCATAAATGACACAAACATTGAGGTGCGTGTGGAAAAAAGGTTCATTGAAAGCAGGAAACAAACGGAAGAGATTTGCCGACCTTTGGAGATCGAAGATTATGTTGTTCAGCCCCATCCAGATATAAGTCCACCGAAGTGGCATTTGGGGCATACAACTTGGTTCTTAGAAGAACTTGTTCTCAATAAATTCACTGATAACTATCAATTCTATAACCCTACACTTCGGAAAATTTATAACTCCTATTATAAAGGACTAGGTGAACATTGGGTGCAGGCCAAAAGAGGTGAACTATCTCGCCCAACAGTAAAAGAAGTTTATACATATCGCGCGAACATCGATGAAAAAATTTATGATCTCATTCAAAAAAAAAGAAATGATCATCATTTGCAAAGAATAATTGAAGTGGCCATTAATCACGAAGAACAACATCAGGAACTTCTGATGATGGATATAAAGAATATTTTAGCGGCAAATCCTTTGAATGTTGTTTATCACGAAGAAATGAATCCTCTATATTCTCAAAGTAAAAGATCATGGCATTCATTTAATGAAGGTCTATATGAAATTGGATCAAGAGGAGATAAATTTTCTTACGATATTGAAAATCCTAGACATCGAAGATTTTTACAAGCTTTTAGAATTTCAAACTCACTTGTTACTAATAAAGAGTACCTGGAATTTATCAACGATGGTGGATATAAAAACCCTAAACTGTGGCTTAGTAAAGGACTGGATTGGGTCAATGAAGGAAAAATCACAGCTCCACTTTATTGGTCGAATAAAGATGGACAGTGGTTCGAATTTACCATGAATGGAAAAAAGGAACTTGATCTTAAATCGCCTGTCGGGCATGTCAGCTATTACGAGGCAGATGCATATGCTAAATGGAGTGGAAAGCGACTACCTTCGGAAGAGGAATTTGAGGTCGCTCAATTAGGTAAGCAAGAACTGTGGTGTTGGACGAAAAGTCCATTCGCTCCTTATCCTGGGTATCGTCCTTTTAGCGGTGAAATCGCAGAATACAACGGCAAATTTATGTGCAATCAGTATGTGATGAAGGGAGGCTGTTTTGCGACTCCCGATAGTCACTATCGGCCGTCCTATAGAAATTTTTTTGAACCTCATCAAAGATGGATGTTTTCTGGAATTCTTTTAGCGGAGGATCGACTATGAAAATGATTAATTTGAATTTCAGTCAGGGTGTACTTGACGATTATGATAAAGCGCTCTTCGCTGAAGATGTACGAAAAGGACTTAGTTCATTTCCTAAAAAAATACCTTCGAAATATTTTTACGACGATGAGGGAAGCCGTCTCTTTCAAAAAATTACAAAACTGGATGAGTACTATCTCACCCGCAGTGAATTTGAAATCATTGAAACTCAAAAAGATAAATTGCCGGATGTTCTGGGAGAAAATGAAATCGATATTGTGGAGTTGGGAGTGGGGGACGGTCACAAAACAAAAATGCTTATTGAAGGCTTTTTAAAAAAAGGCATCAAAGTGAAATTTTATCCTATCGACATTTCGGTTGAAGCTCTTGAGCAGCTCAAGCAGAATGTAGAAGAGTTTAAAGACCTGGAAATTGAAGCCGTCGCTGCTGAATATTTGGAAGGTTTGAAATACGTTCGTTCCCAATCTGGCAGAAAACAAATTGTGCTTTTTTTGGGATCTAATATTGGTAATTTTGATAGAAAAGATGAAAAAGAATTTATTTTGAACATCAGATCTCAAATGAAAAAAAATGATTATCTCTTCATTGGGTTTGATTTAAAAAAAGATATTCAAGTTTTGACAAAGGCCTATAGCGATAGTGAAGGGGTGACGGCCCATTTTAATCTTAACCTTTTAAAGAGAATGAATGAGGAACTTGGCGGCAATTTTAACTTAGACAGTTTCCTTCACTATGCTCAGTACAATCCTGTTTTAGGCGCAATGGAGAGCTATCTCATCTCTACAGTTGATCAAAAAGTAACGCTTAATAAGTTAGGTGAAACATACTCCTTTGAAGCTTTCGAACCTATCCACATGGAATACTCTTTCAAATTTTCTGAGAAAGATATTCAACAGCTTTCAAAAGAGACTGGCTTCACCCAGGTAAAAAATTTTTCAGATCGCAACCACTACTATGTCGATTCACTTTGGCAGAAGCAGTAGTTATTTTGCACATAAACTTGGCTTAAGTGCAGCGTCTGGTTCAATGCGAGAACGTGATCCATACATGGAGGCAACGTGGTTGAGAACTTCTCGAGATCCATTGCTTCCTACAGGATTAAGGGTCGCTCCTTCACGGAATGTAGGTGTGTAGCCAACGCCAAAAATTTTGGCCTTTGCTCCTGTTGTTTTAGAGAGTCCAAGGTAGGCCACAGGTCCTGTTTTACGAGCGACTCCAGCTTGTCCAGCGACGAAATTACCCAATGAGTAGAGAATAAGCGTTTCGCGGTTATCGCTTGTCGTGTATTTCTCCCAAGGTTGAAGAACGTGGGGATGCGATCCAATGACGGCAACAGCTCCTGCTTCTAAATATTTTCTGGCCCATGATTTTTGATAATCTTCAGGTGTGTGGCGATATTCAACACCCCAGTGAGGAAGAACAATAACGGCATCTATTCCTGGTCGCGCTTTTAAGTCGCGAATTGTGGCCAGAACTTTTTCTTTAAAACATGAGACGATTTGTCCGTCGTTATCTGGAATTCCATTTGTGCTTTCGGTGCAAGCAAGAAAGGCAACGTTAATGTTGTTTATGCGAGCAACAGAATAAGTGTTCGCCATCGGTTCATCACTTTTGCGACTTCCCGTTGTCGCAAGATCTGCATTTCGTGCAGCTTCTATCGTTTTATCTACACCAATGGAAAAGCGATCCATACTATGATTGTTTGCGGTTTGAATCATGTCATAACCGGAAGCTTTAAGATCTGATAAAATTCGCGGATGATAATTAAACAGAAAGTTTGTACCGGAATAGACTCTGCCATCATAGACAAAACCAATGTCTCCTTGATCACGACCATTGCTATCAATTCCCATCGCCGATGGACCTTCTAAATTTGCGAGAGAGAAATCTGCTTTCTGGATTAATGAATCAGTCTTTCTCCATATCTGAGAAAAGTGTTTAGTCTCCGAGACTACCACTTGATAAAGTGCTTTATGAATGAGCACGTCACCGACAAATGAAATGGTTGCTTCGGAATTATCTTTCGAACAATGCGTAGAAAAGAGAATGTCTTTTTCGCCAGCAAAGACACTATTCATAAGGGCAAAAGTAAAAACGTATAAAGGCAATCGCATGCTGTCTTCCTTTGTTGAGTATAGAAGTTGAGTAAATTAACCTTGAGGCAAAACAAAATGAAAGTGACTCTCGGCCATCTCGTCGCGCATGTGGATGGCATATGCATTGCACTTCTTTAGAGAGCACTAGTAGAGCAACAGGCGGTGAGGTTCATGCCATATATTCATACTGTAGCGACTCAATTTCCACGTCATCTAACGGCACAGGAAGATGTTTTAAAAGTTGTCACGGAGCTGTGGCCGGATAAACGCATTGAACTCGAACAATTCTTTCAATCATCTGGAGTTCGCCAGCGCTCCTTAGTGAAACCATTGAGCGAATATAAAGATCTAGGAGATTTCGGAAAGAGAAATGAAGAATGGAAAATAAATGCCCTTGAACTACAAAAAAATAATATCGATAAAATTCTCACAACGACTAAAGTGCGATCGGAAGATTTGGGACTCGTTGTTTCCGTCAACACAACAGGCCTTTGCGTTCCCAGTTTAGAAGCTTTACTTTTAAATAAATGTTTACTTTCTTCCCACATAAAACGACTTCCCATCTTTGGACTTGGCTGTTTAGGTGGAGTCGCTGGGATAAATAGGGTGAATGATTATTTACTAGGACACCCCAATGAATGTGCGTTGGTTTTAGTGACGGAACTTTGTTCTCTGACATTTCAATTTCGTGATCATTCAATTGCCAATGCAATTGGAACGGCCCTTTTTGGTGATGGAGCAGGGGCCGTTTTACTTTTAGGCGATAATCATCGACTCACGAATCATTCGCCTTTTGAAATCCTATCCACCAAAAGCCATTTTTATCATGAAACAGAAGAATTGATGGGATGGAAAATGGTGGAGAATGGATTTCAAATTATGCTTTCCCCCGACATTCCCAAGTTCGTAAAAGAAAATGTGGGAAAAAATTTAGAAACATTTGTTCATGAAAGCGGATATGAACTTAATGATATAGATTTTTTTGTGGCCCATCCAGGTGGACCTAAAGTTCTCGAGGCCATGATTGAATCACTTAAAATAAAAAAAGAAACTATTGCTCTGAGCTGGGACAGTTTAGCCGAGCATGGAAATATGTCTGCGGTTTCAGTCATTGATGTATTGAAACGTACATTGGAAAAAAACCATATTAAAAAAGGATCAGTCGGAGTGATGATGGCGATGGGGCCAGCTTTTGCTCTAGAGATGACGATGGTGAAAAAATGTTAAGAATGAATATTATCATATTAACGGCCTACATGATTGAGCGTTTGCTTGAACTTTTTGTGAGTTATCGAAACAAAAAAGAATTGGAACAAGAGACGAAACTAGAAATACTAGATTCAAAAGAATCGATG
>CAMLRB010000120.1 GCA_946482295.1 uncultured Bacteriovorax sp.
AGAAGAAAGACCTACAACAAGATATTTCTGCTTGAGGAAAATTTCATCTATAGGAGGATTTTTCAATTTGATCAATAACTTGTAATTTGGGGAAAAACTCTGGAAAGTTAATCTCAGATGCACCACCAATTATCATTAAAGCCACAAACTGAACTTGTGGCTTTATTTTTCCCTAATAATTATTGTTGCATCAGCGAAACTTCACCTTGAATAAAACCAAAGTCTGCCCAAGAGTATCCATTTTCTTTTTCCCATTTTTCAATTTCTTCAAAATAAATCTCTTTGTAGAGCGCTTTTAACACTGCCGACTTTTTAATTAACTTCGGCCATGCTCCTAGAGAATGAGCCTTGCAAAATGTCACCGGAGTTTCTTTTATTAACAGTTCAAGGATCTCTTCGCTCACATACTCTCTAAGTTCAGTTTTTTCTTCTTCTGTGATCTTCCCGAGACCTAATAACCGTCTAAAGCGGTTACATTTTTCATAATCCCATGAAGTATACTCATGAATAATATGAACAATGTCTTCTTGATAAATAATGACACCAAAATTTTGTTTCAAATATTCATTAATCGAAGATGAGAAGCATTCGTAACGAAAGCCATTTTTCTGGCCAAAGGATATCGGTCAATATACTCACGCATAAAAACTTTTGTATCTAAATTATCCACGCGAAAAATAGCTTCGATGTTTAAGAGATTTTGGAAATTAAAAATTTCTTGCGACTTAAGATAATCACTCATCATTTCAATCGCAGTTCCGTCCTTATAATATCGCTTATCGTAATGTTTCGCTAAAAGTGTATTCTTAGGAATGCAAAAAGAAAAAATTTTATCGATATCACCTTTTCTGAATTGATCTAAGATAATTGGATCATTATCACTAATTGAATCATAATCTAAACTTTTACCAATTCTTGAATGAACATTTTCAAAAATATCAATAATTGGTAATTTAAAAGCTTCAATCTTTCCACTTTTAAATTGCTTGTCACTTTTCTACAATAATCAATAAATTTTTTTCCATTTTTAAATTCAACATCAAGATGCAAATCAAAATCAGTCATTGCAAATCGCTCAAGACTTAAATTAGATTTACTTGGATCGAAATCATTCAACCCTAAAGCATAAAGAGATAACAGTGCAGGTGCATTTCCTCTAGTAGAGGCCAAGCTTAATTCCTTCATCCTGAGAAAATTTCAAACACTTCTTTAAGGCTTCAAAAAATTCGCGTTTTTCTGCCGTATCAAAAAGAATATCTTCTCTTTTTAGATAATTTAAATCCTCATGACTAACTGGGCGCTTCTTCTTTAACTCTTCCAATACTTCACTCTTAATTGCTTCCACAAAAAACCTCCTCTGGTTTAACTCTAAAGGTTTTCCTTGGAAGAAATTTTTTGTGGCCAATAGCTGAGCCTCTACTTCGTTTTTACTCTTTGTGAGTCTTTGGATTTATTCATCAATGCACTTAAACTTTGCATTCAATTTAAAATTCAAAATTTCTTCTAACTCCGATCCTTTGAAGTTTAAAAACGAGTTGATTTCCTCTAGCGAGAAATCCATACTCCTGTATTTTTTTATTTCTAGGACTTTTGTTAAAACATCTTCTGCATAATAACGATAACCATTTGATCCACGTCGACTTGGGGTGATCAATCCCATCTCTTCGTAATGGCGCAAAGTTCTCGGCGTCAAATCTGTAAATTTTCCAATTTCACTGATTGTGTACATCAACGAATTCCTCTTAAAACTATTAAACCACTAGTTCAGCATAAGGCCTTCCGTAGCGCCAAGGTCAACTGGGAAGGTGAAAAAAAACAAGTCTTATAACTTGCTAAAATTAAAAAATCAGCCTTCCGCGCAGCAAGTTAAAAGTTGACGTAAAACATGTTTGGTGAAGGTTAATGATGAAGGGCTTATTAAGCCACCAATCAAAATAAAAAAGCCAGTCAGAGCGTCAGCGATGATTGGCTTTTTTAATTTCAGCCGTCTTAGGAATATCACTTACTCAAGTATATTGGCGTTGCATCTTTTAACTAAAAATCTCCCGTCCGTTATTACTAGCTGCCGAATTACAATCAGCATTTTGCCAAATATGCTGTGTTTGGTTTCTGCAAGCTTCTCATTAATAGGGGCGTTAAATTCGATGAGCGATCTTTGCAATAGCGAAAAAAATTTATTCCAAACAGATCCGAAATTCCGTGCGTTTTTAGAAGCAGCTCCTGATGCAATTGTAGTGGTTAATAATGAGGGAACGATTGTCTCTGTAAATCGATTAGCAGAAATCATGTTTGGCCATAATCCTGGTGAGTTATTAGGAAAAAAAATTGAAATCCTTGTGCCAGAACGTTTTAGGAAAATACATATTGGACACAGAGATGGATATTTCCATGATCCCAAGACACGACCAATGGGAGCTGGTCGTGCCCTCTCAGGGCTTAAAAAAGATGGTTCAGAATTTCCCGTAGAAATAAGTTTAAGTCCATTTGAGACAGAGAATGGCACATTGGTTATCAGCATAGCCAGGGATCTAACCGAACGGTTAAAAGAAGAATCTAAATTTAGAGGATTTCTTGAATCGGCTCCAGATGCTGTTGTGGTCATAAACCGTCAGGGAAAAATAGTCATCGTTAACTCACTTACAGAAAAAATCTTTGGTTATAAACGAGAAGAACTTCTAGGACAGCTTGTAGAAATTCTTGTGCCTGACCGATTTCTGCCTCAGCATGTTCATCATAGAGAAGGATATTTTGCTGATCCTAAAACCAGGCCTATGGGAGAAGGCAAACCTTTATTTGGTAAACGAAAAGATGGTTCCGAATTTCCAGTGGAGATAAGCTTAAGTCCACTTGAATCCAATGGAGAAATTTTAGTAACCAGCATTATTCGCGATATCAGTGCCCGCGTTCAGCTGGAGGCGAAATTCAAAGGACTCCTCGAGTCTGCACCAGATGGAATTGTTGTAGTAGATTCAGAAGGTAGAATCATTATTGTAAATTCACAGACAGAAAAGTTATTTGATTACAATCGTGAAGAACTCCTGGGGCACGCTATAGAGATCCTAGTTCCTGAGCGTTTCCGAAAAGATCACGTTCCTACTCGTAACAATTACATTCGTAATCCAAATACAAGGCCAATGGGAGCAGGCCGTGCCTTAACCGGAAGAAGAAAAGATGGCTCTGAATTTCCAGTCGAGATAAGTTTAAGCCCATTGAAGCTGGAGGGACAAACTCTTGTCACAAGTATCATCCGAGATATAACCGATCGCAGACAAATTGAAGAGCAAATGAAGGCTTCCTTACGAGAAAAAGAAGCTTTACTTAAGGAAATACACCATAGGGTTAAAAATAATTTGCAAGTGACATCAAGTCTTTTAAGGTTGCAGTCGAGTTATATTGAAGATCCAAGCTCTAAAGAATTGTTTGCTGAAAGTCAAAACCGTATTCGCTCTATGGCACTCGTTCATGAAAAGCTTTATCAATCTAAAGAACTCTCTCGTATTAATTTTCCTGAGTATATCGAATCTCTTTCTGGCCTGTTATTTAGATCTTTCGGTGTTGATCCAGAACAAATTCAATTACAAGTTTTAGGGAAGGACATTTTTCTAAGCGTAGAAACCGCTGTTCCTTGCGGTTTAATGATCAATGAACTCGTCTCTAACTGCCTCAAGCACGCATTCCCTAATAATCAGAAAGGAGCCATTACTGTAACAATAACTAAAGAAATGAATGCAGACGTTTTTTACCTAGAGGTGGCTGACAACGGAGTTGGACTTCCTCCAAATCTTGATATTGAAAAAACAGAATCATTAGGGCTTCAGCTTGTTAGAACTTTAACGAAACAATTAAATGGCCAGCTGGAAATAAAAAACAATCGGCCGGGTACAATTTTTGGCATCAGATTTTCTGAACTAAAAGGAAATGAACCATGAGAAAGGAAAGAGTTCTGGTTGTTGAAGATGAGAATATCGTGGCCATGGACATCGAGCGAGGTCTTAAACGACTCGGGTATGAGGTTCCCGCAGTCGTGAGCAGTGGAGAAGAAGCCATAAATTGCTCTGAGAAATTTCAGCCTGATTTGATCCTGATGGATATTCAAATAAAAGGAGATCTCGATGGAATAGAAACCTCTAGGATAGTATGGCAAAAATTTAGAATTCCTGTCATTTTCCTTACAGCTTATGCGGATGAAAAAACGCTCGAGAGGGCAAAGCTTACTGAACCCTTTGGTTATATTTTAAAGCCTTTTGAAGAGAATGAGCTTCATACTGCAATTGAAGTCGCGTTGAAAAAACACAGATCAATTCAAGAACGAGAAGCGGTTCAACTTGAAGCGCTTCAAGTCAGTGAAGAGCGATACAAACATCTTGTTGAATCGATTCAAGATTATGCAATTTTCATGTTAGATCCAAATGGATATGTAGAAACCTGGAATAAAGGAGCAGAAAGGATTAAGGGGTATTCAAGTTCAGAAATTGTAGGCCAGCATTTTTCTGTATTTTATACAACTGAAGACAAAATAAGAAATCACACTGAGTATGAAATCAATGTTGCAAAAAATGTAGGACGCTATCAAGAAGAAGGATGGAGAATAAAAAAAGATGGTACAATGTTTTGGGCTAATATTAATATTACTGCCCTATACGATAAAAAAAATATCTTAAAGGGTTTTGCCATAATCACCCGTGATATTTCTCAGCTTCGCGCAAATGAAACAGCATTAAAAACCACACAGGACTTGCTCCAATCAATAATCGATTTTGCTCCTATGGTTATTTTTGTAAAAGACACTAATGGGCGCTTCATTTTAGCAAATCGTAGTTTTTCAGAGTTGGTGGGAGCCCCATTGAAAAATATCATTGGCAAAACTGACTATGATTTCTTCCCTGCGGATTTAGTAAAAGTATTTCATGAAAACGATGAAAAAGTTCTTAAAAAAAATGAAGAATTAAAGATCGAAGAAGTAGCAATACAAAATGGTGTCAATCACATATTTTTATCTATTAAATTCCCTCTGGTTGATGCTCATGGAATCCCTTATGCTGTCTGTGGAATTTCCAACGACATAACAGAAAACAAAAAAATTGAAGAACAAAAACACCTGTTACTACAAGATCTCCAGATTGCTTTAAAGGCCCGTGATGAATTTCTGTCTATTGCTTCTCATGAATTAAAAACACCACTGACTTCTTTAAAACTTCAATTTCAACTGCAAAGTAGATTGATCAATAAAGGTGATCCAAAGGTTTATGAAGCAGAAAGAATTAACCAAAACTACGAGAAAGCAGAAAAACTTTTGTCACGCTTGGAAAGGCTAGTGGATGACATGCTAGATATTTCCCGCATCAGCACAGGTAGACTCAATCTACAAAAAGTCGAGGCCAATTTAAGTGAAGTCGTTAAGGATTGTATAAGTCGAACGGAGGAAACTTTTTTGGCCAAAACGAAAGAGAAAATTAACTTTTCAGGAGATGGTGAAACGATTGCAGTATTTGACCCTATGAGAATCGAACAAGTAGTAAATAATTTACTTCAAAACTCACTTAAATATGGCCAAGGAAAATCCGTCTCAGTTCAGGTTTTTAATCGCCCTAATAGCGTAGTTGTGTCAGTAGAAGACTATGGAATGGGCATTCCTAAGGAAAAGCAAGCAAGAATTTTTGACCGTTTTGAACGAGCGGTAAGTGCAAATGAAGTAAGCGGTTTAGGATTAGGTTTATTTATAAGCGAGCAGATAATTAGTGCGCACAAAGGGAAGATTTGGGTTGAAAGTGAAGTAGACAAAGGGTCAAAATTTAGTTTCGAATTACCCAAGAATTGCAGCATTGATTAAATCTCATCGAAAATTCTCGCAGCAAGTGGGGAGATCTTCTTAGTTTGCATTCCTATCTTCTTTTTCCCCCAATAAAATCCTATAAAGAATAAAATCAAAATAATGGCTCCACTTAATGTCTGAAATGTCTTTTCTAATGGAAGTTTTTTTCCAATGGCCAGGCCCCATGGATGGAAGAGGTAAAACCACAAACAAAAAACTGAAATCATTTCTAATTGTGACTTTGTTAAAAAAGAAAACTTCAATCTGCTCACTTGAACAATGAGCAAAGAATAACCTAAGGCCATGAGTGGTTGCCCAAAAACAAACCGATCGATTGAACTCAAACGGCCTAGTAAAAAAATTGCAGTCACATTCTTCAAAATAACAAAGGGATTTTGAAGAATATCAATCATCTTTTGCGAACCTTCTTTCGATTGCCAAAAAGCACAGAGAGCGCCAAGTGCTAAAGCGTCTCCTCTCGTTTCAAATGAATTGTAGAGATAGCTGGGGCTTCCCCAACCTTTCAGCGCCAGTATCATTCTGTAAAAAAGGGAAAAACAGCCTAATAAAATAAGTGCGATCTGAATTCTGGAAGCTGTCTTTAGCCACTTAAAGAGAAGTGGAAAGAAAAAGCAAAATTGCATATTCACTGCTAAGGCCCAAAGATGTCCTAATCCATTTTGTTGATGCCCATAAAGGGCATTGTGATAGTTCGAAGTAAAGCTTAGTGCCGCTAAAATCTGTACGACGTCGATGTTTAATCCTTTAATCCATTTGTACGTGATCGTGAGAATAAGGAGTGCACAAAGAGGGGGATAAATTTTTTTTACTCTTGAGCTAAAAAATTGAAAACTTAATAACTCTTCATTTCTCAAATAAAATTGAGTGACAAAAAGATATCCAGACAAAACTAAGAAAAAAACGGCGCCATACCCTCCTCCGATCATAAGTTCGCTGTGTCCGAGATATATAAGAAACAACGAGAAGATTCGAAGTCCGAGTATTGGTAATGAATATTGCTTTTGTGTTTCTTTCATCGCCGAAGTTTTAACAACCAAAACTTTCTTACGTAAAATAAAGTTCACTTTAATTTTTTAATTCTGACTGAGTCATGAAGCTTTATTATCCGCTTCATTACTATTAGACTTTTTATCGTTAACTTTAATTTCAGGAGTGATTGTTATGTCAGATATTGGTGATGCCATCAGTGAATCGATTGAACAGGCCAGTGAAAGTAAATTAAATTCTAAAATTGCGATGTTTGTTGCCATTACAGCAACGTTTATGGCCATCTGTAGTATCAAAGGTGGAAACATCGGCCAGAATATGTCAAAAGCTCAATCAAAAGCTGTGAACAACTGGGCCTATTTCCAGTCTAAAAGTACTAAGCAAAATATTACTGAAAGTACAGTAAACATTCTCGAGAGCCAACTTGTCAGTACACCAGTAGGTGCCAAACAAGAAGAACTTAAAGCGACGATTCAAAAATATAAAGCTAAAATTGATCGTTATGAAAAAGAAAAAAATGAAATAAAAGCAACTGCCGAAGCTGAAGAGAAGGCCTATGAAGAGATGAATGTATTTGATGATCAATTTGATATGACAGAAGCTCTCTTAACAATCGCCATTGCCATGTTCGGTTTGACGGCCCTCACTCAAAAGAAACAGCTTTTCATTTTTGCACTAACACTTAGTGCTGGTGGTTTTCTACTCGGAGTCACGGCTTTCTTAAAAATTTCTCTGCATTCAGAATTCGTCTCAAACATTCTCGGATAATTTAAAATAAACAACTTGTTTGTCGTGCAGTATTTTTTTACTGCACGATTCTGTTCACAACATGTAAAAAAATTAAGATTCCCTTATGTAGAGCTTTCACAAAACGTGATGGTACTGACTGTACAAAATTAACTTCAATAACGAAGTTATGATTTAAAAAGGATGTACTATGAAAGCTACTCTTCTACTCACACTAGGACTTTTTCTTTCAACTGCCATGGCCGGTGAAGTGAACTATTCAAACACAGCTGATCTACCAGCTTCAACGACTCAATTTAAACTGGACTCTGCCCAATACAAAATTATTCCTACGAAAGTTAGAACAGAAAGAATTCCAGGTTGTATTGATTATGGAGAAGGATCATCTTACCCATGTACCCGTGAAGTTGTTCTAGAAAGTGAGCCAGTAGTTCAGGCACAAGTTTCATACAAAGATTCAATGTGGTCAGGAGGCGATGGTGATGATGGTAAAAGATGGCTAACACTTAATTTTAGATTATCAGATTTTTCTGAAGATGATGTAGCTGCTTTAAAAGCTGCTTATCCACAGTGGAAACATCCTTTCTCAAAAGCACCGAAATTGTTTGCAGCCAGAAACTTGGAACTTTCTGTGTGCAAAGAAAGCAGAACAATTCAAGTGGTTGATGTAAGAAGATCAAAACTCTGCCCAATCGGAGAAAGTGGAGAACCAGCTCCAGGATGTAGAGAGCACATTGTTTACAAAGATGTTGAAACGACAGTTAAAGAAGTCACTGTTAACGTAAAATAAATTTATGACTCTGGGACCCTGTTTAACAGGGTCCTTTTTTTCGAACCTCTTCCAGATCATCATAAATCAATGTAATATTACCCTATGTTTAAAATCTTTTCACTCACCTTTTCACTCCTCTTAGTTCTCATTCCATTTTATGTTTGTGCTGCCGATGGTGCGGTAGGATTTCACTGTGAATCCGAAAAAAAAATTCTTCTTCTCGATTTTTATGAATATGAATTGCTGAACAAACCAAAGACGATCATTAAAACAAACGATTCACTAAACACAATTTTAGAAAATCGTTTGGACTTACTTGAAAAGATTGATCCTAAAAATGCCGTTCACTACAAAAGCCGTGGGAAGAATTTGTTGCAAACGATGAAGCTATTGGAAGAAGTGACTCTCAGTCGAACGAACGATAGCTTTGAAGTGGCCCGTCCAGCTAAATGCAAAGCCGTTCAACTTGCCCTTCATCATTTTAAAGATGGGAAAACTGAATTTGTATTCAACAAAGAGCTATGGGAAAAAATGGATGCTCTAACCCAGGCGGGCCTTGTTCTCCACGAAGTGATTTACGAACAGTTTTACTTGCTAGGCGAAAAAAATTCAAAAAAAGCGCGAGCTCTAAACGCGTTAATTTTTTCGTCCAACTTTCACGAGATGGATTCTAATATCTATCAAAAATTCTTGAGGGATTTGAAAATTCCTCTCTATTAAGTAAGCCGAACCAAAACCATAAAGATTATCTTGAAAAAATTTAAGGTAAGCCATAAGGTTTAGGTACATTGAGGTTGAAATGAATCATTCTACTCATAACTCTGCGGCGCAAGTTGCGATTGCTTCACAAAATAATAGTTTTGTTGAAACAATGAATGCCATTTTCTCTCAATCCGGCTTCATGCCTCACGGACATTGTTACTTGTGGAAGCCATTTCTAGTTTCGTTGCATGTGCTATCCGACACTCTCATTGGCCTTGCTTACATTTCCATCTCCGTCACTCTTTATGTTCTCGTTAAAAGAATTCAACTTCCCTTCAATAAAATTGTCGTATGCTTCGGGGTTTTCATTGGTGCCTGTGGTCTCACTCATTTTATGGAAGTTTGGAACTTATGGAATGCTGATTACTGGTGGAGTGCCTGGGTAAAAGTCATAACGGCCATTGCTTCTGTTGGAACAGGAATCTACTTATTTCAACTGAGACACGCTATTGTTCAAGTTGCTGAAGCTGCAAAATTAGCAGAGCAAAGAAGACTTGATTTGGAAAATTTGACTGTCGAACTGGAAACTAGAGTTGAAGAAAGGACCGCACAGTTACGTGAAAGTGAAGAACAGTTTCGAACTTTGGTAAATTCAATTCCTCAACTCGCATGGGAAGCCGATGCGGATGGAAAAGTCATATGGATTAACAAACAATGGTACAAATACACAGGACAGTCAGAAAACACTATTGAGACATGGGCAGAAGCTTTTCATAAGGATGATTTGAAAGATGTTTCTGATCAATATGCACTGGCCTTAAAAGAGAAAAAATCAGTTCAATATGAAGCTCGCATTAAGAATTCAACTGGAGACTATCGGTGGTTTCTCATTCAGTTGCAGCCTTTTAAAAATTCCCGCGGTGAAGTTACTAAGTGGTTCGGTACAGACACAGATATCCATGAGCAAAAAATTCATAGTCAAGAACTTCAAGTTTCAGTACGAGAGAGAGATGAGTTTATTTCAATTGCATCACATGAAATGAAAACGCCACTAACTTCGATGAAAATGCAGTTGGATATGACAAAAAACATGATGGAGAAAAATAATTATCAAGTCACTGATGTTGATAGAATGAAAAAAATGTTTGTCGTCTTTGATCGGCAAATTGAAAGATTAACTAGACTTGTTGAAGATATGCTGGATGCTTCGCAAGCATCCGTAGGGAAGTTGAACCTCGTTAAAGAGAGAATGAATCTTAACGAAATGACTCAAAATATTATTGAAAGATTGTCGCCCCAATTTATTGCTAATGGAAATAATGTCGTTCTTGAAGCGCGAGAGTCAATTGACGGTTTTTGGGATGCATTTCGTCTTGAGCAGGTCATCCTGAATCTTCTCTCAAATTCATTGAAGTATGCAGCGGGAAGTAAAATTGAAGTAACGCTTCGAAAAACGGCAACCATGGCCATAATAAAGGTGCAGGATTATGGGATGGGCATTGCAAAAGATGAACAGCAAAAAATCTTTACCCGTTTTGAACGAGCTGTTTCGGCCAATAACATTAGCGGGCTGGGGTTAGGCCTTTATATAACTAAAGAAATCTTAAACAGACACGGTGGAACCATTCGGGTAGACAGTGACCTTGGCAAAGGAGCCACTTTTATTATTGAAATCCCTTTAGAGGTGAATCCATGAAATGCGACAAACATACCATTTTCATCATCGAAGACGACAAAGATATTCGCGAGACTCTTTGTGAGTATTTGCAAAGCGAAGGCTTCGAGGTCATTCACTCTCCAAACGGTAAAGATGCCCTTAAGAAATTGGATGAGATGGATAGATCTCCCTGTCTGTTTCTTCTCGATTTATTCATGCCAGTTATGAACGGCAATCAATTTTTAGAAACAATCAAAGGCAACGGAAGTAAAAATGCTCACGTTCCTGTCCTTGTCTTCTCTGCAGCTCCTCAAGAAGATGAAGAAGTTAAAAAAGTACATAAATGGGTAACGGGCGTTTTGAAAAAACCTTTTGATATTGATGAGGTTCTCTCCTCTGTTAATCGCAACTGTCTATAAGCTATACACCTCCTGAATTTTTTTCACTCCATCTCTCACCCACTCTTTCCATCGTTTATGATGGGAGCTATGAAAAAATTAATTTTAGCTTCGCTGTTATTCAGTCCTTCACTTTATTCTGCGGAAGCAGATAATTTCACCGCACGAAAGCTGGTCGTAGAAGACGTTCGTGAAGAGGTGAATGCTCTCGCCAACACATACTTAGAAAAAGCTATTAAAAGCCTTTCTCATAGCTCTAATTGTGATCAAAATGCACTCTATACTGAACTAAGAAAATATTTTGCCAATCATAGTAAGGGGGAACTCGTTAAAGAGATTCTCT
>CAMLRB010000121.1 GCA_946482295.1 uncultured Bacteriovorax sp.
GCTAAGAATTTGAAATATGGATGATCAAAGTCTCTGCATGATCAATTTTTTAAAAGAATGAATTAATTGAAACACCACTTAAATAGGGCAGTTTTTAAACTTTGTTGAGAGTTCGGTTGTTCAACAAGATCTGGCGATAAACTAATAAAAAACTGATGATAAAAAATGGAAAACCAGGAATAAAAGGGACGACAGCCCCAATACATCCAAGAATAAAAAAGATTAATGAAAAGGTGAAACGTATGATGTGAAAGATTCTGTTGCCTTTAACAGGTTCTTCTTGAAAAGTGAGTCCGATGGCGAAGTTCGATAGAATGGAAAAAAAAACATAATAAAAAATGCGACGAATTCGAATTCGTAGGGATGCTTTTTCGAAAAAAATATGGGCTTCAATTTTTTCACATCCAAAGAGTATAATTTTTTCGATTTCTTGTTTGAGGGCCGTAGTGAACTCCTGGGAATAAACATCGACATTCATTTCCATGTTTTGTTGATAGCTTGTGTAATTGAGATTGAATGAACCAATAGTCGACCATGTATCATCAACAGTTGCCAATTTTCCGTGTAGGATAGATTCTTTCCACTGATAAATTTCAACACCATTTCTAAGAAAATAATCGTAGAGATATTCTGATGCATGGACATAACTTGGCCAATCTGAAAAACGAGGAAGTACAAGTCGAACTCGTACGCCACGCTTGGCCAGTTTCACCAATTGTTTCATAAATTTTTGTCGTGGAAAAAAATAGGAATTAATGAGGGTGATTTCTTTCTGTGCTGATGACGTCATTTTTGCATATTGTTTGCTTATTCTCCAACGGCGATGAACCCAATCATTAATGGAAATTCCTACTTCATAACCAGAAGGGTGATACATTTCTTTTTTGTTATTATCAACATGATGTTCATAGTGCAGATTTTTTCTGTAGGCCTTTTTAAAAACGAGACGACAATAATTCGTTATGTCGACAATAATGGGTCCCTCTAGATAAACTGCAAAATCTAATTGAGGGACGCAATTGTGGGTATGGATGGCATCGAAGACATTTATTCCTCCGACAATGCATTTTTGGTGATCTACTAATAATACTTTGTGGTGAAGCCTTCGTCCCCATCGATAGAGCCACTTGAGATGAAGAGCATTAAATCGTTTGAAATAAACTCCCGCATTTAAAAGTTCTTCTTCTTTTTCAATCGGGAATAAGCGTGACCCCACGCTATCAATTAACATGTAAACCTTAACACCTCTTCGAGTTGCTTCAAGCAGGGCCCTATGCACTTGTCTTCCAAAATTATCCATATCGAAGATGTAGGTCTGTAAATGAATACTCTTTTTCGCAGACCTAATCATTTCCAGATAGCACGTTTGATAGCGAAGACCATCGAGGTAAAACTCAAGATGATTACCTTTTGTAATATGAAAAAAATTAGGAATCATGAACTTCTACCTCACAAAAAAGGGGAAGATGATCAGAGAGACCATTGTTTCCAAGGCCAATGGCCTCTGCTTTTACGACATTCATGTTTTTGACATAGATTCGATCGAGTTTGAGAAATGGAAAACCAGCTGGAAATGTTTTAGCGTAACTTCCATGCGTATACTTATGGGCCTCATACATTCCTAAGTGAGTTTCAAATGTATCTGAAGCTCTCATGTTCCAATCATTAAAGTCTCCAGCAATAATCAATGAAGGATCATCTTCGTCAGAGTTTTTGTCATGCAGATATTTTTTAATTTTTTCATACTGTTTACTTCTTCCTTTATGAAGGAGATCGAGATGCAAGCACGCGGCATAAAATTTTTTATGATGCAAATGAGGTAAACTAATTTTACAGATTAACATGCCTCGCTGCTCGAATGGATTTGTGGAGAGATTGATATTTTCCCAAGACTCAATTGGGTATTTGCTAAGGATTAAATTGCCATGATGACCGTGTTCGTAAAGGGCATTTTGGGCATAGGAAAAATGTGGCCATAATGCATCGGCGAAGTATTCAAACTGTTTATCGATCATTCCCTTTTCTTTATATTTTTCATTTTTTCCTACAACTTCTTGAAGCAAAACAATATCCGCATTTGTAGAAGCGATAAAATCTTTCATCGAGTCCAATGTATAAACTGTATTTTTCCAATCGAATCCTTTATGAATGTTGAAGGATAAAATTTTTAATTTCATTGGCACCCATGACTTATAAGAGCAAGTTGTTCGCCAAACTATTGGCATCGACTATGCACTCTAGGCTGCTTAAGGCGGGTGCATAATGAAGAAAAACGTTTTCATATATCTTTCATTGTTCTTGGCGTTTACACCAATCACAAATGTTTATGCGCGACTTGTCCAGATTCTACACACTAACGATACACATTCATTTTTAGATAATTCTGTTCACGACAAAAATCGTGGAGGGATGGAGCGTTTAAAAACTACGATCGATGCTTACAAAACAAAAATGGAAGCAGAAGGTGTTAAAACTCTCGTCATGGATGCTGGCGATTTTCTTGAAGGCAATATCTATTACATGGCCGAAAAAGGCAGAAAAACATTTCAAATTCATAATGAAATTGGATACGACGTGGCCATCTTAGGAAATCATGATTGGTTAATGGGAACAAATGAACTGAACAAATTATTAGGTGAGTTTGATCTTAAATACAAATTCATCACGGCCAATCTGGAAATTTCCAATCAACATCCAAACATCAAAGATAAAATTAAACCCTTTGCTGAATTCAATATTGATGGGATTAAAATTGGAGTCGTCGGTATCACCACTGATGAAATTTTTTATAAATGGAGATTTGAAAGAGGGCTAATTACCAGTCCACTCGACAACGCAATTAAATACGAACAAATACTTAAAGATCGTGGTAATCACGCCATCATCGCTCTTACTCATATTGGACTTTTTTCAGATAGGAGAATGGTTGCTCGCTCTCGCCATATTGATTTAGTTGTTGGTGGTCACTCTCACGATGCTCTCTATAAAGAAAAGTATGAAGAAAATCGTGATGGAAAACAAATACCAATTGTTCAAGCGGGAGCTCATACTGAATACCTTGGTCGCATTCTCGTCGATATTGAAAAAGACAAACCATTGAAGGTTGTAAAGTATGAACTCATTCCTCTTAATAACAAAGGCGACAATGAAGCGATCAAATCGCTTGTAGCGGAAGCTGATGGTGAATTGGATACCCTCTACGGTAAAGAATGGCTTGAAAAGAAAGTTGGTGTCTCACAATTGATACCGGGTGACGAAGAGGGAATGAAGAAATGGGCCAGCTTCATCGGAAAATCGATGAAGGATAAAGTCGATGCCGATATTGCGATTCACGTCCCTCCAATGAATGGTGAAAATTATCCTGTTGGAAACGTTAACCGTCGTGATCTGTTTAACTCCTTTCCTCGAGTTTTAGATATTCACGATAAGTATGGCTGGAATATTTATACTTCGAAAGTCCGCGGGGTATGGTTACGTTTAACTATTGAATCACTAAGTCTCTTTGGACAACCTCTCATCCTCTCTGGAATTGATATAGACTATATTCGCACCCCAGTAGGTTTTAAGATTCGTAAAATGCGTGTAAATGGTGAGCGTATCAATCCATTTAAGAATTACACTGTCGCGTTCACAGAAGGTATTGTGAAAGGGGCCCAAGGCGTAGATGATCGAACTATAGCTATTCTTCGCCATCCGAAAGATACAAAAATAAAAATATGGCAGACATTAGAAGAGAAACTAGAAAAAGAAGAAGTGAAAGGAAGCATTTACGATAACGTTAGCTTCCTTTCATTCTAAATATTATTTTTTATTGCGTTTGAAAAATTCTTTAACAAGTGGAAAGACAATCATGCAAATGATGTAAGAAGAAACTTGTCCAAGAATAGAAATCCAGGCAACCCCTTTCAACATTTTTGAGCTTGCAAAGAGTAGTGATCCAAATCCCATAATTGAGATAATGGCCCCAAGTTGAATTGCATGTGAATCAAGGGCAGCTGATATAAGTGGCGGATGACCTTCACGCTCTCGGTGATGAACGTGAACACCCATATCAATACCTGCTGCAAGAACTTGAGGAATCATGGCCACGTTTAAAATCGTAAAAGGAACTCCAGCAAGGCCCATTAAGGCGACTAGTAATATAATACAGCAGACAAGCTGGAATTCGAGATAGAGAGCATCTTTGATTTTTCTAAAGTCTAACCAAAAAATAAAAAGAGTTCCTGCTAAGAATAGAAAAAGAACAAGTTGTCCATCTTCAATTATATGATGAAGAATTTCGGCAAAAACGAGTGTATCTGATCCGACTTCCATTCCAGGAAATTCTTTCTTCGCATTTTGCAACGTTTGAGCATACCTTCGAATATTTTCGTAAGTTCCTTGTCTCTCTTTTGGAAAGACTAGTAAGATATTTCCGTCCTCGCCAAAGTTGTCATTGATAGGTTTAGGAATGAATGAGCGGTCATAAGGAGCTGTTTCAAGCCAGGTTAGAATTTTATCTTTAGTTAGCCCTGACTTTTCTTTCAATTCTTTTTCATCAGCTTGGAGAACGTAAGTTCTCAGCTTTTGCATACGACTTTGACGTTTGGCCATGTCGTCAGGAACGAGGTCATAAAGTGAAATAACCATATCTACTGTTTGGTCGTTTTCTTCTGATCGCAGCCATTCACTGAGTTCTATTACTTGATCTTTATCACGAGCGGCGATCGCAGAAGGGGTAATGGCCTTTCCAAAGATCTGGTCAGTCATGGAATTAATTTTTTGTAATTCAGGAGGAAAGTTATGAAGTTTCTCGAAATCGTATTCAAAGCGTGAATGATAAAGACCAAATAGAATGATAGGAATGAGAATAAATAATCCTTTTCTCCATCCATATTTCACTGGGTATTTCCCTAAGACAAAACTCGATTGAATGTTAGAAAAATTCTCGGGAAGAATTTTCGCCATGAGGGGAAAGGCCAATACAAAAACGCAGTAAATAACGAGGATTCCGATACCTGCGATTATTCCTAATTCTGAGAAACCGCGAAAATCGGAGTATGCAAGAATAAAAAATGAACACGATGTAGTTAGTGCTGAAGAAAATAGGGCCTTTCGGCTCAAATGAAAATAGGTGTTGCGAATGGCAACATCTTTAACGGCTCCTTTTGTTCTCTCTTGATGATAACGACGAATAAAGTGAATACCAAATTCAGCACCAAGGCCTGAGAGAATGGCCAGGAGAAAACCAGTGAGGATATTGATTTGACCAATCACAACTGCAGCGAGGCCCGCTGTCAAGCACATCGAGATTACAACGAAGATCGCTGTACTGACTGCCCCCGCGATTGTTCCCAGGCCCCAAAGGAGTAAAAGAGTGATTGCTACGTTACTAATAATTCCGGTTTTAGAGATATCTTTTTCAAATTGAACTTCTTCTTCAGCTTTTTCTACATAACGACCAGAAAGCGAATAGGGAAATTTGAATGATTGATCAATCGTTTCACGAACCGATTTGATGAGCTCACGGGATCTTTTCAAATCAGTAGAATCGAACAATGGGCGAATCAAAAGCATGGCATATTTTTTATCTAGAGAGAGGAAGTATTGATCTGAGCTTGTTCGCTTTTTTAGTTTCTCAAAAAAATCTTTAGCCTCTTGAACTTGTTCCGCGTGATCACTTTCATCCACCAAACCAAGGCCAGTTGTGTCTACAACTTCATCTGAAAAGAGTACTTGGGCATGTTCAGTTAGCTGTTTGAAATCTTTTTTAGGAAGAATAAAAAGGGCCTTGTCCTTTAAGGCAAATTCCTCACGTTCAAAATAAGTGTATTTAATATCTTTAAGCTTATGTAGTTTTTCACTGATAGCTACGAGGGCCTTTTCAGGGCCAGTCATGGGGCCAACAAGAACAATGACGTATCCACCGCCACCGACTTTTGCCACGACATTATTCATTTCTCGAATACTTTCTGAATCCTCAGGGAGAAGTCCAGCTAAATCGAGATTGATCCTTAGGTGGGAAGCGTAGTTAAATCCTACGATGGCTAAACACAAAAGAAGGATCGGGGCTGCCCAAAAATACTTGAGATTGAACTGAAGGAGTTTTTTCATGGGAAATTAATAGGTTGTTTGCTGTAGTTTGTACATGGAAAGATTGACTGTAGGGCCAAAAAACTATACTTCTGTCCCATAACATTTTCCTTTTTAATCAGATGGATATCCTTATGAAAACGATCATTCGTGCCCTAATACTTTTATGCCTTTTCACGCAATCCAAAGCTCTTATGGCCGCAGCTTCTCCGGAAGAAATGATTAAAGATATTTTTGCTAAAGCGGGTAGTGAAAATCTTCTGAATAATTCTGCTAAAAAAGCATCTGTTGAAAACTTAATAGATTTTGGAGAGATGACAAAAAATATTCTGGCCCAGGAGTTTACGAAACTACCGGGTACAGAAGTTAAATGGTTTGAGCAGACAATTAAAGAAATCATCACACGTTCTGTTTTTCCTTCTGCTCCCAAGTTCTTAGACAACGTCAAAATCTCTTATAAAAAAACACAGTTGGACGTAACAAATGCAAAGGTCTCTTCCAGTGTGAACAAAAAAGGTGACATCGTTGATGTTGATTACTTTCTTAAAAAAGAAGGTGATGAGTGGAAAATTGTAGATGTGGCCATTGATGATGAGTCTTGGGTTACAACGATAAACGAAAAAGTTCAAAAAACGATTAAAGAAAAAGGCTGGAAAGGATTGAAAGATCTTTTGAGTAAACGCCTTAATGAATTAAAGACTTCTAAAAAAACAACATGAGATTTTTTCTATTACTTTCTCTTTTGTTATCCCTTCAAACGCACGCCAAAGTTCTGACGTTGAAAGATGCACTTCAACTAGCAGAAAAAAACAATGCCGAAATTAAAGCTGAATCTTATAAAGCGGGCATCGCTGAAACTGATCTTACTCTCATTAAAGGTGAAACTGGTTTAAAGATCAATGCACTCGCAGGTGTCGGACCAATCAATGGTAAAAAGGGTAGTGTGCTTGGTTATACGGATGAAGATACTTGGGGAGCACAGTGGGTTGCTTCCCTCGAAGCTAAATTTCCACTTTACATGTGGGGACGTGAAAAAAATCTGGCACTGGCCGCCACATTAAATACCGAGATCAATCAGCTTGATACACAGAAAAAAATTCAAGAAGTTCGTGCCAAACTTAAAGAAGCATACTGGGGATGGCAGTATACATCCTCTCTAAAAGAATTTGTTTCAGAAACACAAAACGATTTAGATGAAGCTTTAAAAATTCTCAGTGAGAAAAAAGCAAAAAAAGAGGATCTCTTACGGTTAGAAGTTTTGAAATATCAAGTGCAAGAAAAACTAGTTCAGATTCAAAAGAGTTTCATGCTCGCACGAATGGGGGTGCTATTTTATATTGGAATTCCTCAGAATGAAGCCATGACATCCACTGTAGAAAACGAAAGAGAGTGGATTGAAATCGATGAACGTGAGCTGAAGGAATTTGATCATTACCTAGAAGTCATGAAAGAATCTTATCCAGATCTTCAGAAAGTAAGTAAAGGGGTCAGCGCAAAAAATGAACTTCTCGCAAATGAAAAAAAATCTGAGTGGCCAGTTTTTGGTGCACTTTTCAAATATGACTACGCCCAAACAAATCAAAGACAAGCGCAGCGAAATCCTTTCGTACTTGATCGATATAATCACAGTGATGTTTCTGCAGGTGTAGGTCTCACATGGGATCTCGATTTTGGTGTAAAAAAATCAAAGCAAGATAAACTCATTTTGGAAATAGCGGAGCTAAAATCCAAAGAGTATTATGCTCAAGAAGGATTAACAGTGCTTTTACACAAGGCCTATATGGACGTGGTTGAGGCCCACTCAAGGGCACTTGCTCTTCAAAAGGCCTATAGAGCAGCAAAAAAATGGCTCACCAATATTCAGACCTCGGTCGGATTGGGGCTCACTCCCGCAAAAGAAATCATTGATGCCTACACCACGCGCGCGTTAGTTTACAAAGATTACTATGAAGCTCTCTACAATTATCACCTTGCCTGGACTCGATTGTCAGAAGCGTGCGGTCAAGAGATCGATCCCCTGCTATTAAACTAAGTGATCCTTGAATATCATAGCAGAACCAAGTAAGCTGGCGATCGGAGAACTAATTGAAAGATCACAAATCTATCCCTCTAACAAAGAGCATTGTTTCTGATCAAGTCTTTCGACTACTTGTCGAAGCTGTCACTGATTATGCCATTTTCCTTTTAGACAAAGAAGGTACAATTCTTACGTGGAATCGTGGAGCTGAACGATTAAAAGGCTACACGGCCGATGAAATAATTGGTCGTTCCTTTAAAATGTTCTACACAACAGATGATCTACTCCGCCAGCATCCTGAACATGAACTGGAAATTGCAAAGGACGTTGGTCGTTACGAAGAAGAAGGCTGGCGTCTTAGAAAAGATGGACGCCGATTCTGGGCCAACATCATCATCAATAAACTCCTAGATGAAAATAATAACTTTATTGGATTCTCAAAAATTACTCGCGATTTAACTGAAAGAAAATTTGCAGAAGAAAAATTACGTCAGAGTGAAGAACGCTTCCGTTTACTGGTCAATAACGTTGAAGACTACGCCATTATCACGTTGGATAAAGAGGGATTTGTTCAGACATGGAATACAGGTGCATATAAAATTAAAGGCTATAATGCTGATGAAATTATTGGTCGCTCATATCATGTTTTTTATTCACCAGAAGATATTAAAGCAGGTAAGCCGGATTTGGAAATGCATGAAGTTCGTGCTCACGGAAGATTTGAAGACGAAGGTTGGAGAGTAAAAAAAGACGGAACAAAATTTTGGGCCAACGTCATCATGACAGCTCTTAAAAATGAAGCAGGTGAGATAACAGGATATTCAAAAATCACTCGTGATCTAAGTGAACGGCGTAAGGTTGAAGAAGCTCTTAAGGTCACTAATCTCAATCTTGAAGAAAAAGTGAAAAAACGCACGTTTGATCTTGAAAAAGCTTTAACTGCAAAAGATCAATTTATTTCAATTGCGTCTCATGAGTTGAACACTCCACTCACAACTTTGAAAATGCAAACACAAATGCGCATGAAACGACTTGAAAAGAGCAGTGAAAATCCCTCTAAAGAAATTCTAGTAAAATATTTTAACGATGATCTTAGGCAAATTAATCGTCTCGTTCATCTCGTTGAAGATATTCTGGAAATTTCACGTATTAATACAGGAAAACTCATTCTTAAGAAAGCTCCGTGTGCTCTCAATGATCTCCTTCAAGATCTTTCGACAAGATTTGCTTCACAGCTGGAACAAAACAATATTCACTTTGATCTCATTCTTCCGACTAAAAGGCTGGAGGGGATATGGGATGGATTTAGAGTGGAGCAAGTCTTTAGTAATATTCTTTCAAATGCTATTAAATATGGTTCAGGGAATCCTATCACCATAACGTTGGAGCAAGATGGTGACCTCGCAGTGACTAGATTTATTGATCAAGGAATCGGCATTGAAGAAAAAGATTTCGATCGAATATTCGGCCAATTTGAACGCGCGATTTCAGCTTCAGAAATAAGTGGCATGGGTGTAGGTTTATTTATTTCCAAGCAAATTATTGAAGCTCACAATGGACGAATTCGTGTTCAAAGTATTCCTGGAAAAGGTTCAACATTCACTGTCGATTTGCCCCTGCCATAGTCACAAAGATCTTGATCTCCTGAGTAAATTGAAGGCAAGTTACTTGCAGAAATGAATGTGACAATTAGTTTTGACAAGGATGTTTAAAATGAAACTAAGAGATCTCATTCCTTTGTTATTGATTTTCTTTCTCATCTCCATTGGAAATACGAAACTTTTTGCTGACAACAAAACTCCACAACCTAATATGGACATGCAAAAAGTCCTTAACGCTTATGATACTGAATCCGCCAAACCTCTCACTGGTCTCACACCAGAAGAAGCGCGCAAACAACCTAGCATTGCCGACGCTGTTAAGAAGGTGATGAAAAAAGAAAAACTAAGAGTTAAAGAAAACATCGCAGAAGAAAAAATTCAGGTTGATGGAGCTGTTGGAAAAATTTCAGCAACTGTCTATCGACCACCTGGAAAAGATTTAAAACCGATTGTAGTCTATTTCCCCGGCGGAGGATGGGTTCTCAACGATTCAGAAGATTATGCAGCGACAGCACGTTCACTAGCTTCAAAAACAAATGCGATCTTTGTTTCAGTTGATTACCGACGAGCTCCAGAACATAAATTTCCAGCGGCCCATGAAGATGCCTTCGCGGCCTACAAATGGGTTATTGCCAATGCAGTCACACTCGGTGGAGATTCTAAGAAAGTGGCCGTAGCAGGTGAAAGTGCAGGCGGAAATCTCGCTCTTAATGTAGCGATCCGTGCACGTGATGAAAAAATTCAAACCCCGATTCATCAGTTGATTGTTTATCCTGTGGCCGGCCAATATATGGAGACCGCTTCATATAAAGAAAGCGCAGACACCAAACCTTTGAATAAAGCTGGGATGGAATGGTTTTTTTCTCAATATCTCAATCATCCTGATGAAGCTCGAGATCTAAGAATTAATCTCGTCAGTGCAAATTTTTTGAGTCTCGCACCTACAACAATTATTAGCGCAGAAATTGATCCTCTTCGCAGTGAAGGACGCGATTTGGCCGACAAAATGAAGGAGCAAAATGTCGATGTCGATTACAAGATCTACAGAGGAGTAACTCATGAGTTCTTTGGTATGTCTCCTGTTATTAAGGAAGCCCGAAAGGCCCAAGATTATGCTGCTAAAAAAATGAAAAAGAGTTTTAAAAGAATTTAAATAATAAGATTCAAAGGCCATAATATGATTCTAAGGAGTTTGTTATGGCCCATGAAATGATTGTTGCATTAGAAGTGACTGATCGTGAAAAGTATCAAGATTATCGTGAAGCGATGACACCAATATTAAAAAAGTATGATGGTGGATTTCGTTATGATTTTTGGATTGATGAAGTTCTTAAAAATGAATCCGGAAAAAAGATCAATAGAGTTTTTGCCATCTACTGCAAAGATAAAGAAAGTATGGATGATTTTTTCGGCCATCCAGATTATTTGATAGCCAAAAAAAAATATTTTGAGTCTTCAGTCGGTGATATCACTATCATTTCTGAGTACGATCGTTAAAATCCCTCTGGGTTTTCGACAAGGAAAATAATTTCTTCGGCCGTTGAAGTTCTTCCTAAGATTTTGTTACGATGTGGGTAACGACCAAAGAGATCAATAACTTTTTTGTGTCTGTACTCGTAATCCAAATTATGCTCAAGACCTGGTTCGGAAAATAAGATCACGGCTTTTTCATGGATGGCCTTTGATTCGCTATGCATGAAAGGCATGTAGAGAAATTGACGGTAAAGGGGAGTA
>CAMLRB010000122.1 GCA_946482295.1 uncultured Bacteriovorax sp.
CGAAAAAGCCAATAACCAATCCAACGAGCGTATTAAAAATGGTGAGATACCAAAAACTCTCCGCCCCAACATAATTAATATCCATTATTAATTGATCTTTAATAAGGGGAAAAAAAGCGAAAGTGATAACTAATGTTGCAAGTACTTTAACAACAACTGGAATCGAAACGTTTTCAAACAATGGCAATTGAAAAATCACCGCCAACCATCTCGTGAAGGCCAACCAGAATGAAATGATAACTGTCATGTCAGTAATCTGGATGCTTAACATAATCTTACCTATCTCTCCGCAATGATGTTAGGTATGTTCAAAATCAAATCTTTCGTAAATGTCGTGAGTGAATCAGACATCCACGGTCCAAAGAAAATAAGAGCTGCAACAATAACGATAATCTTAGGAATGAACGCAAGCGTCTGCTCGTTGATTTGAGTGACTGCTTGAAAAAGAGAAACAATAATACCAACTACCAGCGCACCGATGAGCATTGGAGCTGAAACCATAAGCGCCACTTTAATGGCCTGGTGGGTAATGTCGGCGTATGAATCAAATTGCATATCTTACTCCCTTGGGCCCTTATGGATTAAACGATCTTAAAATTGAACCTGTAACTAACTGCCATCCATCAACCAGTACAAATAGTAAAAGTTTAAATGGAAGTGAAACAACGACTGGAGGTAACATCATCATCCCCATCGCCATAAGTACGGAAGCTACAACCATATCCAAAATGAGAAACGGGATATAAAGTAGAAATCCAATCTGAAAAGCTGTCTTTAACTCCGAAATGATAAATGCAGGAATCAAGTAATGAATAGGTACTTCATCAATTGTTTGAGGAGCAGTTTTCCCAGTTACATCGTAAAAGAGACCAATGTCTGCTTTGCGAACTTGTTTTTGCATGAATGAACGAAGACCTAAGACAATTTCATCAATCGCCACAGTGCTAGTGATTGTTTTCGCCATGTAAGGTTGAATGGCCTTATTGTAGATTCTCTCCCCTGTTGGTTGCATAACAAACAAAGAAAGGAAAAGTGAAAAACCAACTAACAATTGGTTTGGTGGCATGTTTTGAGTACCAATAGCCTGTCTCATGAATGAGAGAACAATCAAGATTCTCGTGAAACTTGTACAAAGGATTAAAATCGATGGAGCAAGTGTGATGATTGTAAATAAAAGTAAAACTTCAATTGAATCTACAAGATTTGCACCTTGACCGAAATTAATCGACATACCCGGAAGTGCTACGTTTTGAGCCTGGGCAAAAGCAAAAGTTGGCACTAAAAAGAGTGCCAAAATTTTAAGTATTGTTTTCATTCGAGCGTCCATGCTCACCAATCCTATTAAAGTTGTTTCAGGTTTTTTACTTTCGTTTTAATCTGATCTGAAAATCTCACCTGATCAACAATTGGTGATTTAAGAATGGCCTTTGCTGCATTTGTTGATGGGCGACGTTCTGTTTTAGCTGGAACAGTGTCATTCAACATATCATCTAAAGAATCCATCGCGTAATCATCACCATAGTCTGAAGGAGTCACTTCTTCTTTAATTTTAAATTGCTTTTCAGTTTTATTAGCATCGTAAAGATTTGTATCAAAGTTTGAACCTGTAATTTCTTCTTCACCCGTTTTGATAAGTCCAGCGACATCTCTGATTTCTGAAATTAACTGCATTCCACTTTCAGAATTTGAAACGAGGAATACTTGCTTGTGGGCCTTCACCATCATCAAAGTTCTCTTTGGAGCAACGTGGGTTGTACTTAATACTTCAACAAGTTTTGTACTGTGAAGAAATCCAAGTTTACCTTTTTTAATGACCCCTTTTTTAAAGAGCGTAAGAACTCCATAAAAGCCAGCGATCATGATAGCTAAGAATGCAACGAACTTACCAACATAAGACATGATAGAAAATCTAGACTTAGATTCGCCCTGAGCTTCAGTAGTAGACGTCGTTCCTGTTTTGGCCACACTTGCTTGGGTCAGACTGACTCTATCAGTATCAGCTTGCGCCTTAATTTCAGGATGTTTTTCAGCTACAAGTTTCTCTTGTTCATTTGAAAGTTTAGACAAATAATTTTCGTCTAATTTTTCTGCTTCAACATTAGCTTCTGGAGCTGCTGCCACTTGAGCTTCTTCTATGATTCCAGGAGCACGTGAAATCGCTGGAATTGTCTTTTTGGCCACTTCTATACGTGGAAAATTTACATCGATTACACCTTCTTTCAGGGTAATTGTTACATCACCTTCTTTTCCTGTAAGAGAATATGGAAGAACAACTTTTAAAGTTGTGTCGTCTCCCGTTTGAGTCGCAGAAATCGAAGTTCCGTTTACTTTTTTCGCAATTTTATTAGCGAGATTAGCGTTGGGAATTGAAACCTGTAAAACTTTATCCTGAACTGTTATCTTCGGATTATCATTCAAAGTTCCGATGTGCTTGATAGACAGCTTGGCCTCTTGTCCTTTATCAGATCGAAGTTCAGCACCTTTGATGCTTACATCATCTGCCCATAGTGAGAAGCTGGTAAAAGTAACGAGAAGTAAGGCTAATTTTTTCACAGTCATTTCTCCTTTCACCTAATTATTTAAGAGTCTCAATACGCTCAATAGGGCTGATAATATCTGTGAGACGAATACCAAACTTTTCGTTCACGACAACAACTTCACCTTTTGCAACCAACTTGCCATTTACAAGAATCTCAAGTGGCTCACCGGCAAGCTTATCAAGTTCAAGAACAGAACCTTGACCGAGTTGAAGTAAATCTTTCACGATGATTTGTGTACGGCCTAACTCCACTGAAACCTTAAGTGGAATGTCCAAAATAAAATCCAGGTTTTGAACCTTGAGTTTATTGAGGGAATCATCCCCTGCCTTTACCTCATCTGCCATTCTGTCTACTGATACCTGCTTCATCCTATACTCCTACACTATCTCAAATTATTAGTTTTCTTCTTCTGTTGATTCGTATGCTATTGGTGCGTTTACTTGTGTGATTTGAACAGCCCTTGAGCCTTTATAAGTTCCCATCAAGCATTTCATTTTATCCACTCCTTCAACTGCCACAGTGACTTCTCCTGAAGCATCCTGATTAAGTGGAATGATGTCTCCTGGCTCAAGAGTTAATAAATCCCCTAGAGTCATTTCTGTTTCACCTAAACGAACAACGACTGTCGCTTTTGTATTTTTAATGTGCTCGTTCATGGCCTGTGTCCAGATCGAGTCGGCCATTTCGTTATCTGTTTGGAAGCTTGAAGATAGTTTTTGCTTAATTGGTTCAATCGTAGAATATGGAACAACGATCATAATTGTTCCTGAAGCTGATTCGAATTCTACTTCAAGAGTTGTTGCGATAATTACGTCTGATGGAGGAACAACCCCCACGAACTGAGGGTTAATTTCTGTACGAAGATACTGAGCATCGATACGGTGAACTGGTGCCCATGCTTCTTCAAGATCGTTGATCGCCATATCCATGATCTTTCTCATGAACGAAAGTTCGATCATCGTAAATTCTTTTCCTTCAATCTTTGTGAATGGGCGATCTGTTCCACCAAAGTATGAATCGATGATGGCGTAAGCAAGTTTTGATTCGAAAACAAGAAGAGCAGGTCCTCTTAATTCGTTATATCTCATAATACACATACACGATGGAATCGGGAGTGTGTTTACGAATTCACCAAACTTTAAAAGGTCTGTTGAGATAATCGAGATCGTTGAAATCTTTCTAAGAGAGTTAGAAAGAGAAACGCGAAAACTTCTAATGAAACGTTCATAGATGATTTCAAGAATGGGCATTCTTCCGCGGATAACGCGGTCTTGGTTAGTAAGATCGTACGCCTGAATATTTTCATCGCCGTCATCTGCAGCACCACCGCCACTATCCCCGCCGCCAGAGAATGAATCTCCACCGCCATCGTTAACTGCGTTTAATAATGCGTCTACTTCGTCCTGACTTAAAACCTGTGCCATAATCTTCCCCTCCTGGGATTCATAAAGCTTAGACCGGTTGACCTACTGTCATCCGGCTTGGTGCGATCTAATTTATCTGAAAGCCTACGTAATAAATTTCTTCAAGATGTCCATCAACTAAAAAGTTGTTGATTGAAGTCTTGATTTCTTCTTTTAAATATTCTTTACCTTCACGCTTTAAAAGTTCTTCAGGCTTCTTAGCGTTCAACATACTAATGATCGTGTCACTAATTTGTGGTTTTCTTGCATCTACTTCTTCTTTTTTTGTTTCTTTCGTAAATTTCAATACGAGAGAAATACGAATGTATCTTCTTGGTCCATCACCTTGAGCGAGGTTTGCAGTGAAAGGATCAATTGGATAAAGAAGTCCTTCAGATTTTGGTTCAACTTTCTGTGCACCTGATGCTCCAGCAGCGCCACCTTCACCTTCAGTAGCTGCTCCAGCGCCTGCTTCATTTGCTAGTTGCTGTTGCATAACATCTGCAGCTGTTGTTACTGAAGTTAATTTCTTATGATTTTGAAACTGAAAAAATCCAATTGCTAATACTGCAATCGTATTCACTGCCACGAGCACTACTAAGAGAGGATTTTTTGCGGAAGCTGGCTTCGAATCTTCCTGTTCTGGGATTTTCTTATCATCGGCCAATTTATTCACCATCCATGGTTTATTGGGTACCTGTCAAAAATTATACATAGGAAGGCAAATAGGTTCAAGTGAGGTAAGTAAAAAATGGAACTTTATTCCACTTATGGCCACAAAGACACCGATTGCGTTGGTTCTTTGACAGTGTTGATTTTGACAGTGGAAAAATTTGCCGATGCCAGGATTTAATAAAAGATCAGACTAGAGACTGTCTTTCCAAGGTTTGCCTGGTTTGAACTTCGGAATCACGCGCGCGCGGATTCTGATACGTTCACCAGTTGACGGATTTACTCCGAGACGTGAAGCCTTTCTTGTTTTAGTGAAAGTTCCGAAACCCACTAGGGTTACATCCTCACCTTTTTTCACGGTTCTCTTTATAGTCTCCAACATGACATCAATAAATTGATTGGCCTGCTTTTTTGTCATGCCTGAGAGATCGCGATCTTTGAGAAGTATTTCGATGAGTTCTTTTCTATTCATGATGGGGGCTCAATATTGATCGTCAATTTGATGAAGCTCTTCTTCTAAAGCAATACGAATCGATTCTTTGATTGAATTTAGAATCGCTTCTGCATTTGAAGAATTATTTACGTTTTCGAGAAGGGCACGCATTAGAACTGGTGAAAGATTTCGATAAAATTCTTCAAAATTTAATACTGGAGTATCGAAGTCAACTTGCTCTAGGGCCAAATAAAGATTTTGTTCTAAGAAAAAGAAAGATTCAATTAATTGGAAGACATCATCTTTAAGTAAGACGTTTTTCAAATCATTAATGAATGCTTGTTTAAATTCACTTGCTTCGTTAACAATAAATTTGCGCTCGATAATTTCTCTAAGATTGTAGAGCTTACTATCGCGTTTTTCTTGGAATGTACGGTTTTTTTTCAAACCGAGGTTACTGTAAATTGAACCTTCCATAATCGTCTCTGCAGTGTGGATAAAAAAAAGGGCCACCAATTGGTGACCCTTCTAAAAAATAATAGTACGGACAAATTAAAACGAACAGTTAAAAAATTACAATTTCACTTTGCCACGTTTTTGTAATTCATCGATGAGTGATACGAAGTATTCAGCTGGGTATGCACCACGAACTGGAACACCATTAAGAAGGAATCCTGGAGTTCCTTGCATTCCGAAGCTTCCCGCTTCTTTGATGTCTGCTTCAATTCTGTTTTTTACAGCTTCAGAATCAACATCTTTTTTCAAACGTGCCATATCTGCACCAACTTTCTTTGCAGTTGCATCAAGGAACGCTTTACCATTCTTAAGCTTTGCTTGATTCTTGAAGATTTCATCGTGGAAAGCGAAAGCTTTCTTTTCGTCTTGCAATCTCACAGCTTCGTAATATTGAGCTGCAGGCATAGCTTGTTCGTGAAAACTTAATGGAAGATGCTTATAGATAAAACGAATTTTACCTGGATATTTATCCATTAATTGCATTACCGTTTCATAGCCGCGAGAACAGAATGGACATTCGAAATCAGAATACTCAATCAGAGTGATTGGACCATCTTTTGCTCCACGGATTGTTTCGTCTTTTCTAATTTCCGCTTGTAATGGTTTATCAAATGACTCTTCAAGTTTCTTCTTCTCTTCTTCTTCACGTTGTTTACCCATAGCTTCTTGGGCATTTTTAGCTGCATTTTGAAGGGCCGTGATGAATTCAGCAGGATGCTTTTCGATAGCTTCCGTTAAAATTTTTGGGTCTTCTTTAAGAACTTTAGACATTTGCTGTTTAAATTTTTCATCAGAAGTACAGCTTGCGAGCAGCGTTGCACTCACAAATACAATTAGTAATCTTGAAAATTTCATTATCCATCCTTTGGTTGGGGAAAAATCTTTAATCCTTGAACGAAGACATTTTCTCAAATTATTGAGTTTTTTCAAACTTTAAGTGCAAATAAAATGTCAGAACAATTAAGTCAGGTTCTTTTGGATGTGATCAAGGTATTTATTAATTTTACGACAGTCATCGCGCAGATAATAAAAACCAATCAAATGGATACGGTTATGAAAGTTACCTTTAAGGAACGAGCGCATGGTGGCGAAGACGGCAAAGGCCGGCGTTGCTATTTTTGCGTAGAGGTGAAATCCAAGTAGGACATAGAGAATCAAATGCAAACCTACGAAGAAATAAACTGCAATATTTGCAAGTTCAAATTGTCTTTCTAAAAAGTAGAGCGCTTGTTTATGGTTCACAAGAAATTTACGCGATAATTCGAAAACTTGATCACGAATTTCGTTGTTAATCGTCACGATACCTAATGATGAAAGAAGACCGAATATACAAATGATGAAAACGTAATTGAAGAAAAAGTTTTTTTCAAAGCTAGGTTTATGAATGCGCGTAAAGTGATGAGGTACGTCCATCTTATCGAGCTTTCCTTTGCCTTTTGATTCATCTATTTTTGTAAAAAAAAAGACGGAGAAACTTGTCAGCAACTTGAGATCAGAAAAAAGATCAGGTGTGTAATAATTAACTTTATTATTCATCCTATCTTCGCAATAGGTCCCGATTGCTTTGAAAGGTCGAATCATCACGGATGAAAGATAATAGCCTAAAATAAAAATGAGAATTCCAGAGACACCAACAATCCAGATTCCGTCGTATAAAGACGAATAAATAAAATCGTAAAAGGCATCTTCAAATTCAATGGCCCCTGGAAATCCATTGGCCACAAAGAAGATAAGGTCAATTCTCAAAAAGAGATAAGTGAATAGAAGTACCGACAATGTGCAGACAGCTGAGACTAATAAAAACTTAGTTCCCATACCGAATTTAAACATAAATTCGTCGTCTTCATAGAGTTCTTTAAGCCGCTGTACTAGTGAGTCTTGTTTATTCATGCAGATTGTATCGGACGGAATTCCTTAGAGCTTCAATAATATTGGGATTTTAAGTCCCGTTTTAAAAAAAATTAAAGTGAAACGATAGATTATCCGAATAGGCTTTAGACAAAACTTACTCTTGGAGTATTGAGATGAAACTGCAGTGGAAAAATTCTTTTAACGTATGCCTTGTCATGAGTACACTTCTCTTTGCAAGTGCATGTGGAAAAAAAGAAAATAAGGTAAACATTCCAGCTACAAGCTCGACGTCACCTTATTACACAGGTAACCCGGCATTGGGAGCGAATCCCCAGATCCTCAACCAAGTTAACAGTATCAAAGCAAACGTTGCTTGTTATAACGGTTATCGTTTGGCAAAAGATTATAGCTTTTATGTTCAAGGAAGTTTTAGTGGTACCAGCCGAACAACCATTGGTGGACAGTTCGTTCCAGGATATTTATCAACAGGAACTCTGTCACAACTTTATGTTGGTGTATCGACATTCCGCGATTTGATGTTCGTAACGAAAGTAACAAATGGATCACAAGTTATTGGTTACAACGTCACTCTTTCTTTCTGTGAAATGAAGAGTGCTTACCAAAACTTTCCATCAATCATTTCTAACGAAACAGTCCTTTCAAATTTCTTTGCTCAAAATGGAATTGTTCTCGATTCAGACGTTCACTGTGGGTACGGAGTTGTTGACTTAGCACAAAACACTTACATCACAGCAACAAGAACAGTTTCGAACCCATACTCAGCTGGACCAGTTCAGATTCCAACATCATTTACGAAACCAACGTGTAACGGACAATTTTAAAAAACAAATCTAACCTAAAGGGCCGCTACTTGCGGCCTTTTTTATTTGTACGCTTTCGTTCTTTTAAAAATGTCTCTATTCCCTTCACTACTGCAGCTGCATAATCGTCTTGAAATTTGGGATTCATCATGCGCACGCGATCTTTATAAGTGGATATAAAACCTACTTCTAAAAGAACACCAGGACGCTTTGAAAGCGCGAGAACAAAAAACATAGCAGGTTTCACGCCTCGGCTTGGAAGATTGTATTTACGTCCAACAGAGTTCTTAATCTCAGAGTGAATGTTCATCGCAAGTGGCTTCGAAGTGCTCACTGTTTGGCCAACTACAAGATCAACGAGAATTTGTTGAATGACTACGCTTTCACCTGAGCCTTGAATGTTTTCTGTTTTTTCAATTTTTTTAATGGCCACGTCATTATGGTTATCGAGATAGTAAGTTTCAAACCCCATTGCCCCTTGCTCAGGACTTGAATTGATATGAACCGAGATGAAAAGATCAGCTTTGGTTTTTTCTGCGATGGCCGCTCTTTCAGGCAAAGTAACCGTGCGATCAACACTTCGGGTAAGGAAGCTACTGTGACCTCTGTCTTTTAATTTTTCGTGGATCTTTTTTGAGATTTCGAGCGCGATATCTTTTTCTTTAATAAGTACTGGTGGATCTTGGCCTTGAGTAAAGGCCGTAGCTCCATCTTCATCACCACCGTGACCGGGATCAATAAGAATCGTAAAAGCTTGCGAGGAACTTGCTAAAAACGCATACCAAATGATGAGAAAGAAAAATTTCATGCTTAAAGCTTAATACATCTTTTTCAGATAGTGACCAGGAAAGTAGTGAACAAGGATTCTTTTATAAGACCAACCACGTTTGGCGAGCGCAAAGGCGCCCATTTGGCACATACCTACTCCATGCCCTAGCCCTTCACCGTTGATAATAAGTCCACCATCACGCATAGAAACTGAAAACGAATTAGATGGGAATAAAACACGACCGAAGTATCTTCTAATCGTGGCTTTCTCAATTATAAATGGGCGTTCGTTGACGTAAAAATTAACAGTCGATTTATCAATGCTGTCAGGAACAAGGACGACCGAATTCACAGATCCATCCATTTTTTCACGTAAAAGATTTTTTTCCTGGGCCCAGCGGAAGAACGATTTCATGCGATCCATACTAACAGTTTTAGTCCAGCCTCTTGGTCCGATGTCGTGGCAAAAAGGACAATTCACTCCTTGATAACCTGGTTCAACGTTATTCCAGACTTGATCAGGTCTAATTGTTTTACCACCACATTTTGCATGAAAGAATACAGGTCTGATGGCCCCACCTTCAGTTGTGAGAACTTCGCCTTTTGTTTGTTCAGCTGCCAGCATTGTTGATTCAGTTGAATCGAAAAACGCTCCACCTACTTGATGTTTTTCTGAACTCTCTAAATCATAAAAAGCTTCGTTGCCTAACTCTTTTGTGACTTGTTGAGAGAGCATCTTATGATAAGCATAACTTCTCGCCGCGACGGCTTGAGCTTTCAACGCTTCAAGCGGCCATTTCGGATTCATTTCTTTTGTCAGTAAAGAACTGATATAGGCTTCCATGGGAACATCATTGATGATGTCGCAACTATCACCTTTTGGATTCGTCACAACTTTGAACACACCTTGATACTTTGTATTTTCGTATGAAAGTAAACCTGTCGGTGATTCAAGAGTAGCTAGCAAAATTGGTTTATTTCTTTCTTTATTGAGAGTAGTAAATGTTTGGCAATTAAATTTCACTGTCTTTTTTCCAGTATAAGTTTTTAAGTCATTAGCAAAAAGCAAATGACGTTTGAGATCCATACCGGTGACGTGAATATTTTTTAGTTTGCTTCCAATACGGACACTGACAACAGGAATGGCTTGAACATCAGCAGTTCCAACGACCCATAATAAACATGTGAGGAGAAATGATTTAAGCATCCTGCTTTTAATTTCCGAAAAAATTTTGGGCGAACTTCAATCCTAGAAGTTCTTCCTTTATTCTAACGAGAGAAGAGCTGGCCCATCAAGACCATCAAATTTTCCCTACTCGCTCCATTACTTTTTGAAGATCGATCCAAGCAGTTCTTTTCATGTTGGGATTAATAAGAAGAAAGTCGGGATGAAAAAGAGGCATCATAGCGAAATGATGTGATTCAATGTTCTTTTCAATAAATTGTCCGTGAATACCTGACAGTTTCTCTCTTCTTCCGAGGAGGACATTTGTCACGGTGGCACCTAAACTCACTACAACCTGAGGCTTAACTTTTGAGATCATGGCGTACAATTCTAGGGTTTCAGGGCTTGGTGTTTTGAGATTTTGATCTAGATCATTGAGATCTTCTAAGGCTTCATTAAAGGCAAAACGCTCAAACTCTTGCGGTTTTAATTTCATGGCCGAAATCATTTTTCCTAAAAGATCATCAGCGCCTGATGCTGAATTAAATGTATCACCCACAAACAGAACTAATTTATCAAATCCTTCAGAAATCTTTTGAGCAGGTTTTATAACGGCTTCAATTGGTGCAGGAGTCGCGACCTTATTCTCGGTCGCAATCGTTGTTTCTTCGAAGGAAAAAGGCCAGTTAGTCCCTTCAAAAAGGGCACCTTCAAATGTATTGGCAAGGGGCTCAACACCATCTTCCCAGGCTTTAGCTTTTTGCAGAATTTTTTTAAATTTTTGTTCCATAAGCGTTTTTTTCCCAAAAATCGCATTTTTAGTCCGCAGTGTAAAGACGCAAAAAAATATAGCCGAAACGAAAAAGGAGAAAAGACAAAAGGAGCATCCGCCATGTCAATGGACAACACAGACTACAAGTTCGAAAATTTTCAGGAATACTTTGGCGACATCAAAAATGTTAAAAAAATCATCAACGATTGCCAAATCTGTGGCGCAAAATTAGTTCTTACCCATCTTTCAGATTATAAGAATCTTTTGATGCAAGAATCAGCTCGCTGCCCTGATTGTGGCCAAGGCAATCGCAAGATCATTCATATCATTAACTGAATCGAAAAAATGCTCCAGTGGAGCATTTTTACTTTTTCCATATCCAAAAAAGTCTAACTCGCTTCAATGAGTTCGATTCAGCGAAAAAATGCTCCAGTGGAGCATTTTTACTTTTTCCATATCCAAAAAAGTCTAA
>CAMLRB010000123.1 GCA_946482295.1 uncultured Bacteriovorax sp.
AAAGTGCCATTGCATAAGCGTACGGTTATTTATTTTTAATAAACTTTTTGGATAAGTTGTCACATCCGCAATTCGTGATCCATATCCTGCTGCTAATATTAGTGCCGTTAATTTAGACATAGTTCACCTTACTTTTTTAACTTCTTTTTTTTGCCCACAGACGGTCCATCGTTCTTTTCAATGGACGGTTATGTTCTTTTTTCCAGTCAAAAATATTAACTGCATTGATGGCATCAGAGAAACATGTTCTTCCGTGAAGTACTTGCGAATCATATGTCAGTAGGATTTCACCCGATTTAAAAGTGTGACGGTATTGATTGTTTGAATGTTCGATAATCGAATCAAGTGTATCTATAGCATAAACTTGTTCTTCAGTTAAAGGCTTACCTAGCTTATTATGAGCTGATTCCATATAAGGACGAAGATGTCTGAATAATGGCTCACCATCTTTGCCGTAGCTGATGATTGGAGCTTCGTAAGTTTTATCAGCAACACCACGTTGCTCCCAACAGAAATTTTTTTCCAAAATTTTTAATACATCAGAATGCTTTTCTTTAAGAATTTTAAATACAAGGTTGGCGTTAACAAGAATGTTTTCTCCACCAGACATAGCTGGGCTGATACAAGTCAAAATCAAATACTCCCAGTGAAATGGAACATTCACATTATCAGTGTGGATCGTTCCCCCTTCACGCGTTTGGTGATAGCGTGCTCCCTTGATCATGGAATTACTTCTATCGCGATCATAAACGCAAATAACTTTTTCGCCTGCTTCGTTTTGAACAAGTGGTTCACCAAGAACGTTTCCAATCAGCCAACTAATCGTTCTTTGCTCTTGAATGGTATATTTGTTATGGAGATCTTTGAAAGGTTGTACAATAACAATTTTTTTTCCAACTTCTAATTCTTTTCGAATTTCTTCGATCTCTTGTTGGAAAGTTGGACAATCGTCGGCATCAAGAACTTTTGCTTCTTCGATACGATCGTAATGATGAAGGGCCTTGATGAAATCATAAACTTCATTTTGAGCTTCACCTGAAAAGTTGTAGTAAAAATTTTCATTCAACATAGATGATTTTCCTTGGGGAATCTGGCTTGAGATGGCAGCTAAAAATAGCATTCACCAAGGCAGAATTCAACCTAATAGGGATCATCTTGTCTGTAGCGACCCAGTGCGGAAATTCAAATAAAATCTAGAGTTCTATTGGCGTAGTAGGTACATTGATGGCAGCATCTCCATAGTTAGAATAGTTTGTACCTTGACCCACCTGACCGGAGCTATTATCTCCCCAGCATAATGGCTGTCCGAGACCATTAATACGACAAACATTTCGTCCCATTTTAATTTGTTCAGTATAATTGGAACCAGTGAAAATATCGGGCAATGTATTAATGGCCGTTGATCCGTCTCCAAAGAGAAGAGTATTTATATTTTGTCCAGTTTGTCCAACTTCATTGCGTCCCCAACATTTCATGTATCCGTTTGCTTTTAAAACACAGGCCGACTCCCCTCCCATTTCTATTTCTGTAGCTATACTGAGCGTCGACGAAGTTTCAAAGTTAACTATCGATTGGCTTATTAAAGTATAAGGAGAACCCGTTCCGTAAATGGCAGATGTCGAATCATTCATACCCAGTTGTCCGTAATGATTTCTTCCCCAGCATTTAACTTTTCGATCAGATAAAATTGCACATGTTGAAGTTAAACCTGCTGAGATTTTTACCACTCGTTCTGATGAACCTAAACTTACGAAAGGAAGAGTGGTCATGGATGAAGCGAAGGCTCCATAACCTGTAGTCGAGTTAATTCCTAACTGACCTTGAATATTTCCTCCCCAACATTTTGCCTGACCATCATCGAGAACGGCACAAGAGTGATCTGTACCAACTGCAATTTGTACAGCTAGAGGTAAAGTCGCAACTATAGATGTTGGTGAAGAAATGCTCGTATTAGAATTGATTCCCAATTGACCGTTGGCATTTTCACCAAAACACCAAATAGTTCCTGCGCTTGTCAGGGCACATGTATGAGTAGGGCCAGTGGCTACAGCTTTTATTTTATCACCTGAAAAATTTACTCCTGCCATAGTTGAGGAAACTTCATTTGCGTTGTCACCGATGACATCATTGGCTCCCGTCGTATCGCCAATACCTAATTGACCGCTATGATTTCTTCCGAAACATTTTAACGCTCCATTAATCATTAATGCACATGTGTGATGAACTCCACTTCCGCTTCCTTCAACGTCTTTAATAAATTTTGGTGCTCCTAAATCGAGGTAAGGAAGATTCTCACCCATCTCCGAAGAGCTAACCCCCTTGTAACCTCCGACCAAATTTAAACCAATTTGTCCGTAGGCATTTGATCCCCAGCACTTCATTCGACCGTTATATAAAAGCGCACAAGAATGTTCAGCTCCAACAGTCAATTTCATTACATCGATTCTTGGAGCGTTTCCAAGATCAACTCTCGGTAGCGTATCTCCCATTTCTCCTGCGTGATCACCGTAGACAGTGGTCAAACCAGAGCCAGTCGTTCCCATTCCAAGCTTAGCTGTTAATCCCCAACATTTGAGATGTCCGTCTCCAAGAACTGCACAACCCGAATCAGTTGAAATGCTCAACGATCTAATATATTGCCCAGATCCGAAATTTAAAATAGCGCTTGAAGAAGGATTGGCGTAATAAGAAACTGTCGTTCCTTGTCCTATAACACCGCTGATATTATCGCCCCAACATTTAGCAGTGCCATCATCTAAAAGTGCACACGCAACTTGATCACCGGCCACTAATTTTGTAACAAGCTCTGTTCCACCAAATGATACAAAAGGGACTGTAGTCAGCTGGTAGGTTGAAGTGCCGTAAATATTTAAATTGGCCGTTCCCATTCCCAATTGGCCTTTTGAATTCTCGCCCCAGCATTTCACTTTTCCAGAAGCGAATAAAGCACAATGGAAATCTGATCCACTTTGAATATCTGTTGCCAATTCTGGAGAAAAATCTAAAGGTGTAAGAGTATTAACGTCAGTTGGTGAACTCGCCCCGACAACTCCTGTTCCTAAGTTTTGCCCAATGTGAGTATAATTTCCCCAACACTTTATTTGATGGTTAGTCATAAGGGCACATGTGCTCACATTACCGACTGAAACCTTAAGTGCTTTGTAAATAGGATCTAAATTGACTGAAGCTAAGTTGTCCCCCATCTCACCGGCATTATCTCCAATCGTTGTTGTAGAACCAATGCCCAATTCTCCATTTATATTTTGTCCCCAACACTTAATTTCACCTGCAGCCGTGACTGCACACGTATGAGAAGATCTTGCAGAAATATCTATGGCCTTAACTCCTGTACCTATGTCAACAAGCTGTGGAGTTGTTTGTTGAGTACTCGATCCTAACCCAAGTTTTCCACTTGTCCCGCTTCCCCAACAGTAAATCAATCCATTTACAGTAAGAGCGCAGGTATAATTTATTCCTGCGGAAACTTTCTTAACGGGTACTGGTATGCTGGACGAGAGTAGAGCATCTCCCATTTGTCCACCAGACATTCCAACGTTTGAAGTGTGTCCTAAACCAAGCTGTCCACTAGTATTTGATCCCCAACATTTGACATCACCATCAGACATAACTGCGCAAGTATGAGCTGTGCCAATTGAAATATCTTTTACTCGTTTTTTTATTTTTTTAGTGATCGAACCCGTTACTGCTGTCGTAACGTTTCCGGCCATATCGACCGCTTTGACCATAACATAGTTCACTTCATTGAGTGCCCATGTCGAAGGCTTAGTAATGGAAAAATTTATAGAGCCCGTGTCTTCCGAAGCATGAACTACGGAGTTACATAAATTGTTATCACATAATTTAACATTGTAGTTGCTAAAGTTTGTATCTGCTCCTCCACTGAACTGTACGTTAACCGTCTTGTCTTCTATTTCAATATTTCCCACGGGGATGGCAATCGATAATGCTGCCGGGGCAATTGTATCAAGAGTTATTGAATCAGACACGCCTGTACTGATGTTTCCAGCAGCATCTTTGTAAAAGAGATATGCTGTTTTATTTCCATCTCCGGCCGTTAATGTATGAGTTCCTGACGAGGCAACACTTACCCATGAACAACCTCCTGAAGAGTTTACGTTGTTCACGCACATTAGAGAAGGTGAACCGATTTCACCAGACGTTTGCCACGATACTGTTGTATTGTTAGTGTAGGGATCGCTATTTTTAAGCTGAAATGTTCCTGCAATGGGTGCAACTGTATCGTAAATAAATGAGCCAGTAGATGTAAATGAAGAAATATTACCAGCTAAATCTTCAGCGTTAATACATAAATAGTTAGTCCCCTCTTGAATACCATTCACGAGTTGAATATTGTCAGAGGAAACAGTCCCTACCGTTGAACTCACTGTTCCACATGATGTTGAACAAGCACTATCAGCACATACTTTGAAATTGTAACGAGCAAGATTTGCATCGACAGAAGCCCCCCAATTCACAGCAATTGGTGCTGAAGTGTAATATGAACTTAAAGTCGCAGCACCCGGAGGAGTCGGAATGCCCGTATCTACAATGATAGATGTTGAAGTTGTGCTTATATTACCAGCATTGTCTTTAAAGAAGGCATAAACGTTTCGATTTCCTTCTCCCGAGCTGAGTGTGTAAGCACCGCTTGCGGTATAGGCATTCCAAGTACAACCTGTTGTTGTGTTGTTCTCATTTATGCAAAGAAAGTCTGCTCCGCTTGCTGACACTGTGTAAGTGAGGTTCAACGATGTCGTATAGGTTGCACTTGCATTTACGTTCAAAGAAATGGCCGTTGGAGGATTTGAATCATAATCAAAACTCCCCGTACTTGAATAAGCCGAAGTATTACCAAAGATATCTGTGGCGTTAACACAGACAAATTTTGGTCCATCGACTCCCGAAATCGTCCAATTAAAATTTGATGTACTAAGATTTGATCCAATTATTGCACACGAAGTTGAGCAACTAATATCAGGGCAAATTTTGAGGTTATATGTGAGACTGCTCAGATCTGTGAATGACCAATTTAAGTTAACTGTTCCACTGGGATAAAATGCGTTGTAAGCAGTAGCGGCTCCAACCACTGGAGCTGTTGTATCTAAGAGTATTGAATCCTGTCCAACTGGGAATACAGTTAAATCTACAGATCGCGCAAACATGTAGACATTTTTCACACCATCACCAGCTGTGATGTTGAATGATTGAGGAGAAACCGTTGAGTTTATCCATGGTGAACAAGTGGCACCGTTATTAACTTCACTAAAACAAATATCAGCAGCAATAGTTGGCAAAGAATCAAATGTTATCGAAGCTGAAAGTGAATTTGTTCCTACTTCATTGTTATTAATTTCTACATTGCTGACGAAAGCTGTGCCCGCACCAGGATCTAAAATAAGATTAACCTGTTCTGTTGTTGTATCTGCCCAATAGGCAAATTTATCTTTCCCTGATGTATCGGACATGAACCCTTTAAAAAAATCAAACTTCTTTGCCGTTCCAGTGCAACTAGCAGAGGAAAAAAGCTGAACCTCCACACCTAAATCGAATTTTTGAGATGCTGGAATAACTGGAATGGATTGAGTTGCTCCTGAAGTTAGAAGATGACAAGCGGAAGCCATCGAAGGAAGTGTTGAATCCACTATTCCGTTTAATTGCGACTTAATGACAGTTTTGTAAGACAAAAATTGCGAAAGATTTACACTACTGGGGCAATTGGCGGTTGTTAAAACTGAGTTGTAACAGATGACAGGTTTAAGTTTAAAAAAATTTCCATCTGCTCTTTGTGCGGAAGTATCCGCAAAAACATTGTTGGAAAATGGCTTAAGACAATTGGCCATTGTTAAGTTCAGACTGACAGTGGCTTCAGAATCTTTTAAATCGATAACCCCAGAGTACGCACATTTATTATCACCCGTGAACGGCCCACTTGTCCCCGTCCATCCAACGGCCATGAATTCCCATTTTCCTTTTTTTAAATCAAGTGTGATATTTTGATCTGAATCCGAAACAGCAAATCGAAAATGATCAGCTTCAGTTTCACTCTTACCAACAACGACTATTCCTCCGCTCAAATTCAAAGCAGCGATCATATTGCTTTGAAAAAGTTTAAGCTTAACAGGAACTTTTTCTTTCTTCGCCGAACAAGCAGCAAGAAGAAATACCATCACCAAAAGAGTAGAAATCCGAACGGCCATTGCCTTACCTCAAGGTTTAAAATCAAAGGATTATCGGACGTTTAGTTAATTTATTTATGGTACCACGATAGTGGAGTTGAAAAGTCTGTTTATGCTACTTGATAACAATGGTGATTTCAGGTGTTTCTTTGTCGAATCTAAATTTAGCCTTCTCCCACGTAGGAGGAATTAAGCATCCCGCGCAGTTAGAGAAGGTATAGTCTTCTTTGGGTACTTTTAAAAAATTCAAATCTAGATCTTCGTTCGAGTTTTCATCGTGATAGAGCTTGATGGCATAGTCGCCGCACGGGACATTATTAAAAAAATATTCTACTTTTTGATCTGAGATTTTAGCCTTTCCCTGAATAAAAGATTTTTTGCCATTCTTTGTTGGCTTAAAGGTATCTGCACTATTATCTAGATCAAATTTCACCTGACCTTGGGAGCTCTTGAACCCTGAAACATTCATCTTAAAATCGCCTCTACAATCCTGGCCCCAACCATTAATGGCTAGAGTGAGAACCAAAAGTGCGAAGAAAAATTTCACAGACTCTCCAACTCTTTTTCAAATTTTGTGTTGATAAAATCGAGCTGCTCATTTGAGAGACTGAGCTTTTCGAAAAGTTCATCAATCATTTGATTAAGCTTACCAACAGCATGAGCATAGTCAGTAATTTTAGAAGTGTCATTGGTCATTGTAGCTTTCTCTAATTCTGAATTTATGCGATTGAGTAAATCTTCATTTTTTGTAATTTCTATCTCGAGTTTTTCAATTTCTTCTCTAAGTGGTTTCGTTTGTTTCGATCTCTCTAACGTGAGCTCTGCTCGACGTTGTTTAATTTCTGCCTCGCTCAATTTTCTTTTCGGCTTTCCTTTAACCTCTTCACTCTCCCAGCCAATTTTTTCTAAGAAATCATCGTATGTGCCATTGAAAAATTCTGCGTTTCCATTGTGGAAAATAACAAGTTTCGTAGCCAGATTTCTTAGCATGATCTCACTGTGAGTAACGATTACGACAGCACCGGGGAAATTTCCGATTTCTTCGGTTAACGATTCAATCGATTCCATGTCCAAGTGGTTGGTCGGTTCGTCAAGTAATAAAAGATTGGCCGGTTTTGCTAATATCTTACCAAGAAGAACACGAGCTCTTTCACCACCAGAAAGAACTTTAATTTTTTTCTTTGCGAGATCGCCCTCGAACATCATCGTTCCACAAATATTGCGAACACCTGAAATTGTTAAATCAGAATTTTCTTCCTGGATTTCCTCTGCGATTGTGTTTTCCATATTCAGACGATTGATATTTGTCTGACCAAAATGTCCAATGCGCGCCGACGGATGAAAATTCACTTTTCCTTTTACGGGTGTGAGAATTCCCCCAATACAATTGAGTAAAGTTGATTTTCCTTTTCCGTTTTTCCCAATGATACCGATTCGATCTTCGCGATTAATGGGAAAACTTACATTGTGAAAAAGAACATCATTTTCTTTCCCTTCATAGTGAAAGGTCAGGCTTTTTACTTCCGCAATTTGTTTTCCCGGACATTCAACAAAACGAAATTTGAATCCTAAACTTTCAACATCTGAAAGCTTTTCCATCGAATCCATCTTTTGCAGGGCCTTCACGCGTGACTGAGCTTGAGCTGCTTTTGAAGCTTTTGCTTTGAATCGCTCAATGAAAGCTTCCATCTCTTTACGTTTTTTATCTAAATTCTCGCGTGTTTTTTCATACATCTCTTCATCTTGAAGAATCTGTTCATAAAACTTCGCCGTATCACCTTTTATTTTTTTGAGTTGTTTACGATGGAGACCCATCGTGTGTGTAACCACATCATCCATAAACTCACGATCATGGGTGATCAGCATTATTTCACCTGGAAAATTCTTCAAGAAATTTTTAAGCCAACGTACAGAGACGATATCCAAATAGTTGGTCGGTTCATCCAGCATCAGGAGATCAGGCGATTGCAAAAGGAGTTTCGCCAGATTTATTCTGATTTGATATCCGCCTGAGAAACTTTTAGGGTCTTTTTCTAAATCCGATTCACTAAATCCTAAACCGAAAAGAATCTTAGGAGCCTCATGCTCGCGGTAATCTTCCGGATCAAGTACTTGCACGCATTCTTCCAAAACCGTCTTTTTGGTAAAGTGAATATGCTGTTCTAAAGCTCCTAGTTTGTAGCCTTTAGGTATCGTAATTTCGCCGCCATCAGCAGATAACTCGCCTAGAATTAGTTTGAAAAGGGTCGATTTACCCGATCCATTTCTTCCAACCAATCCAATTCGCTCTCTGCTACCTAACTGAAAACTAACATTATCAAATAGATCTTGTGCGCCGAAATGCTTCGATAAATTTTTTGCTTGAATCATTGTTGTCTCGCTATAGAGGGGATCTTATGCTAATCTCTCCGGAAATTCATTAAATATTGTTAGTAGCCTTATAGCCCAACCAAGGATTTGTCCGCATGTCTAAGAATTACTCTAAATTGAAAAACATTGCCGTCGTTGCTCACGTTGACCATGGTAAAACAACGCTTGTTGACTGTCTCTTAAGACAATCAAATACATTCGACGAACGCGAACAAGTTCAAGATCGAGTTATGGACTCGGGTGAAATTGAAAAAGAGCGCGGGATTACAATTACAGCTAAAAACTGTGCCTTTATTTGGAAAGATACAAAAATCAATCTTCTCGATACTCCTGGCCACGCCGACTTCGGTGGTGAAGTTGAACGTTCTCTCATGATGGTTGATGGTGTTCTTCTTCTCGTTGACGCTTCGGAAGGTCCACTTCCTCAAACTCGTTTCGTTCTTCAAAAAGCGATGGAGAGAGGAATTAAAATTGGTGTAATCATCAACAAAATCGACAGACCTGATCAACGTATTGAAGAAGTTAAGCACGATATTGAATCTCTCTTCCTCGAAATGGCCGATCAATTAAATATTGAAGACTTCGATCTTGATATTCCTATTATTTATGCTTCAGCTCGCGCAGGCTGGGCAACTCACGATCCAAGTGTCGTGAGATCAGATGTTCACCCTATTCTTGATTTCATGGTTTCAGATTTTTATCCAGAACCAAAAATTACTCAAGGTGAAGAACTACAACTTCTTGTAACAAACCTTTCTTACTCTCCTTACCTTGGACCACTTCTTATTGGTCGTATCCAAAGAGGACTTATCAAGAAAGCTGCAAATTACACTCTTTGCGATGAAGCTGGAAAAAACAAAGCTTTCAAAGTTACAGCTATTCTTGAATTCTCGGCATTAAAAAATATTGAAGTTGAAGAAGCTCGTGCTGGGGAGATCGTTATCGTTGCAGGTGTCGACACTGGAAAAATTGGTGACACGATTGTTGCCACATCTAAAATCGAACCACTTCCACGTATTACAGTTGAACCACCAACAGTAGGGGTTCAAGTTTCAGTTTCTACTTCTCCTCTTTCAGGACAAGAAGGTGAATACCTCACTTCGAGAAAACTTGAAGAGTTCCTTGAAGAATCAATTCGTACAAACGTTGCTCTTCAATATGAAGGAACAGACGATCCGAAAGTGTTCATTCTTAAAGGTCGAGGAGAGCTTCAGTTAGCGATCGTTTTCGAACAACTTCGCCGTAAAGGTTTCGAGTTCATGGTTGGTCGTCCACAAGTTCTCTTCCAAACAAGTGAATCAGGTGAAAAACTTGAGCCGTTTGAAAAAGTTGTTCTCGATATTCCAAGCGACGCTACAGGGGCAATCACTGAGAAATTATCTCAGCGCCGTGGGATCATGGAAAACATGATGCCATTAGGTGAAGATCGTACACGTATTATTTTCGTCATTCCTTCACGCGGACTCATTGGTTACCGCGGAATTTTCTTAACAGATACTCGTGGTGCAGGACTTATGTCATCTGAGTTCATCGGATACCGTCCATACACAGGAGATATGCTTGGTCGTCAGAACGGCGCTATCGTTTCTGACCGCGCTGGTAAAATGACTCCGTATGCCCTATTCAACCTTCTCGCGACTGGAAAACAATTCGTGAAACCAGGTGAACCAGCATACGAAGGCATGGTTATCGGTGAGCACACTCGTCCAAACGATATCGTTGTAAACGCTGTTCGTGAAAAACACCTTTCATCTGTTCGTACTGCAGGTAAAGATGAAAACGTTATCCTTCCTCCAATCGTTAACAGAACGCTTGAATGGGCACTGGATTGGATTGATAACGATGAGTGGGTAGAAATCACTCCGACATCTGTTCGCATCAGAAAGAAAGAACTTCAAGGTAACAAACGCTCAGTAATCAGAAACGGATAATTCTTGACGGTTAGCAGTTAACGGTTAAAAGTTAACCGTTAACTGTTTAACATTCAGGAGTCATCATGAAGAAAATCATTTTCAGCCTTCTAACTCTCATCTCAATCAATTCATTCGCACTTACTGTTGATGGAATTTCTTTCGACGAGAAAGTTAATGTCGCAGGTAAAGATCTCATGTTAAACGGCGTGGGAATTAGAAAAGCAACATTTTTAAAAATCAAAGTCTACTATGGTGGATTGTATCTTACTCAAAAAACAAAAGACTCTTCTTCTTTTTTAAACTCAACTGAACCAAAGCAAATCGTCATGCACTTTGTTCGTGATGTTGAAGCAAAAGATTTAAAAAAGACTTATACAGAAACTTTTGAAAACGCTAATGGCGCAGCGGGAGCACAGAAACACAAAGCATCGCTAGATAAACTTCTCTCTCATCTTTCTGATGTTGAAAAAAACGACCGCATGGTTATCAGCTTTTTAACGGATGGTGTGGTGCTCAATTTGAAAGGCAAGGCCTTCGATAAAATTGGAGATGCCGACTTTAGTCGGAGTTTACTGAACATTTGGTTTATAAATCCTGCCGACGAAAACCTCTCAGCATCGCTCTTGGGAAAATAAAATCAATTCTTTAAGCGCCCTTAACTTAAGGGCGTCTTAATTCTCGTGAAAACTTCATCACAAGTCCCTCTGTCCCGTTTACACCCTCGAATAAAAACAATATCCTATAAGACGTATCTCAAGATTTGAAGACTGGGTCACATTGCAGGAGAGAAAAGTCGGTTATGGAAAAGAAAATGCACGTAACAATTGTTGATGATGTTAAAGACAATTTAAAAAGTTACAACGAACTTCTCTCGCCAACATTCAATCTTGAACTCATT
>CAMLRB010000124.1 GCA_946482295.1 uncultured Bacteriovorax sp.
GAGTCACACATCAATTCAGTTGAACTATCTTTAACGAAAATTTTTCCCAAGAAAGAGAGTGGGTTCAAAAGAATATCTTCAGTCACTTCAATTCGCTCTTCACGAGCAAGTTCCATGATGAATTTAATTCTGAATAAATAAATCGCGACAGCTCTAAAACAGTGAATGCGGAAGAAGTCTTCGATAGGTTTTTTGAGAGGAGATGAATCATCCTGAACATGAAACCAGAAATCATTTGGTTGAGTGAGAGATGATTTATCAACTTTTGCATAGTCAGCGAATAACATAAATTCACTGTATGTCTGTTGCTTCATCGACTTGCTAGTTGCACATGACTTTTTGAAAAAAGCTTGAGCATCAATTGAGAGATTATTGAGAGTATTTTTTACGACGATTGCGGAAGCAGTGATGAGACCTTCACCTTTCCATCCAGGAATGAAAAATTCAGAAGGATTAAATGCAGACAGCGCAGCCCCTGCACCACTGTAAGGTGCATCCATAAGCTCTTGAGGCCTTTCATCAGAAAATGCATTTTGAAATGCATGTTGCCACAAGTTTGGTCTGACGTTGTTTTGATCCAACTTTTTAATCCTAAAAAAAACCAACCAATTTCATTTGTTATTTGGGACTAAAAGTGTGTCTTAACATGAGCGTGAAGTCATGAAAAAAAAGCGAAAAAAAACACGATTTTTTTTGTTTAAAGCCCTGGAATAATTGAAGTAAGACAATTCCCTAAAGATTTGGCCACGAGTCATCGATAAGTTGGGAGAAGTGACTAAAAGTTCGTACATTTCTGTTGACTTGATTAGGGGCGTCTATGGGCGATATTTATGATGACATTGATAATATTTTAAACGGTACAGATGCTCCAGAAACATCAGCTGAATTGGCAGATGAAATGGCCAATGGAATGTTTGATGAAGAGAAAAATTTTAACGAAGAAGAGCTCCAAGACATCATGTCGGAGATTGAATCATTAGAAAAAGAATTCGAAGGTTCAGAGACGATGATGGCCACTCCACTTAAAAAAGATCCTGTAATGGAAGAATTGATGGAATCTGCAGCTGAAGCAGAGATGCTAAATGAAGCTGTTGATGACGATGCCGTTTTTGATGAAGGCGAACTTGATGCTGTCCTTATGGATTCTGAAATGGCAGAAGAAGTTGTCGAAGATGAAGTTAGTTAAAGGCCTAGCACGATGACAGTGGCCACAAACAATCCTCTACAAGATGTCATTGAAAGGGAATTGGCAGAATCACTTCTAAAAGAAAAGGCCCAAGAACTACCAGCAGAAAAAGTACATGTATTAAACTTTGAAAAACCAGCACCTAGAGAAACTACTCCTACACCTATAACAAGTCCAACTCCTACAACAAAAGGATCAGAAGTGGCCTTTTCAGCTCAAGGGTCTATGGCCCTAACTCTAGATTTTAAAGTCGGAACTGAAAATGCAAAACTTACTATTGATCCAACTAAAGGTCTTACAGTTACATTGGCCGGTGTAGAGTTAGTAATCAATGAAACTGAAGGTTGTCATGTTGTGATGGAAAATGGAATGAAATTTTCAATCCCACTTTCGACATTAGAAAAATCAATTAAAAAAGCTGCCTAATTGTGAGCATAAAAATCCTCGGCGGATTTGCCCGCGGACAAATGTTAGAAGTGCCTAAAGGGGATATTATTCGCCCTACATCCGTTATGTTAAGGCGGAGAATCTTTGATTATTTTCAAACGCTCGATGATGTTATTTTTGTTGATCTCTGCGCAGGATCCGGTGCAATGGGATTTGAAGCTTGGTCGAGAGGGGCGAGTAAAGTATATTTAAACGAAGTTTCCAAAGCCGTTTTGCGGGTGCTTGAGGAGAATCGTGAAAATATTCTTATACGCAATCATCATAAAAAAACTGGTGAGATTTTTTGTTCGCATTATCCAGCAGAGCGCTGGCTCAAGACGTTTCGTACAACTTACGAATCTTTTACAGTAGAACAAAAATCAGAAACAATTATCTTCATTGATCCACCTTATTCAGAAAAGAAAGTCTATTTGGATCTTATTGAACAACTCACAAAAGAGCCGTGGTTTTTTGGTCAACTTTGGATTGAGAGCGATCCACAAAAAGGTTTTCCTATGGAGCACTGGCAAACACTTGGTCTCTCTTGCGCAAAATGTTTCGAGCAGGGTGACAACTACATCTTCGTGACAAATTTTCCCCAGTCCTGATAATTCTTCGCTATACTAAAACAAGAATGTTTTTGTTTTCATAGTAGGGATTGTTATGGAATTAAGTTCACGTGTAAAAGGAATGGCCGAAAGTGTAACGTTGAAACTCAACTCGTTGGCCTTAGAGATGAGTGAACAAGGAAAACAAGTCTATAATCTTACAGCTGGTCAATTGCCCTTTCGTCCACCACAACAATTTGTTGATTCCATCAGAAATGAATTAGATTTTTTAAAATCATATCAATATAGCCCTGTTTCAGGTTTTACCGAACTTCGCCAAAAAATAATCGCTCACATTGAAGAAGCACGTGGAATTCATTTTTCTTCAGTCAAAGATGAAACTTTTGATTGTGTGATTTCCAATGGTGCCAAACATTCCATTTCAAGTATTTTAGGGGCGATCGTCAACCCTGGAGATGAAGTTATCATCATCTCTCCTTATTGGTTGTCTTATCCTGAAATGATTAAATTTTGTCACGGAGTACCTGTCATTGTGAAGTCATCAATCTATGATGTTTTCACACCGAGTATGGCAGACATTAGAAAAGCAATTTCTCAAAAAACAAAAGCGATCATCATCAATAGTCCAAACAATCCAGCTGGAATTCACTATTCAGATGAGTGGATGAATGAGTTTGCTGAATTATTGGAAGAAAATCAAGATCTCGTCGTCATTAGTGATGAAATCTACTTTGAAGTTTGCTACTACGATCCTAAACCAACTTATTTTTATCAGAAGAATCCAGAGCTGCTTAAGAGAACAGTCATAGTTGATGGTATCTCAAAGGCCTTTGCTTCAACAGGACTTCGCATTGGTTATTGTATTGCCCCTAAAATGTTATGCAAGGCCATTGAAAATTTGCAAGGCCAGTTAACAAGCAGTGCAAACTCTCTCATTCAAAGGGCCATGTTAAATTATAATTTTTCAAATTCAGCGCAATTTTTGGGACCTGTAAAACTTCACTTGCGTGAAAATTCCAATGTTATTCGAGAAAAATTTAAAGAGTATCATCTGATGAAATGTTGGTATCAACCGGTATCCGCTTTTTATTTTATGATCGATCTTTCACAAACGACTGTCTTTGAAAAATACCGCAAAGATAAAAATGATCATACAGATTATTCGATGAAAATCTGTGAGGATATCCTCAATCAAACAGGTGTCGTCATCGTGCCTGGAACGGATTTTGGTCTCATTAATTCCGCTCGAATTAGTTTGGTATTGCCGAAGGAAGCGTTTACAGAGGCCATCGATAAGCTCGTTCGTTTTCTACATGGCTGAAATTGCCTCTCATATCAACTTTTTTTCATATTAGGCATAATTGTGAGAAGGGGAAAGTTGAGCAATGATGGCAGTATCTCACAAAAATTTACTACTCATTTTGATGATTTTTATTTTCAGTTCCTGCGGTAAAAAGGCAGAAAGTGAAATCAAATCAAATCTTGTTTCTGCTGAAATTATGCTTAGTAAATCTGAATGCCAAAACGCCATCACATTATTAGAAGGTATGGGGCGGCAAAATAAAAATGCTCGCTATTTGAAACTTCTTTCAAGTGCGTATGCTTGTCGTGCAGGTTATTCAACAACCGTTTTTTTCGGAACTGATATAGCTCTTACTTCGACTCCTGCTCCCTTAGGTGGAATCAGTCGTTACTCGACCTCACAAAAAACTTTTTCTGCTCCATTAATTGAAGATCAAAAATTTGATGACCTACAAGAGGCCATCAACATTCTTCTTTATGCCGGTGGTTTGTCATTAACAACTGAACCTACATCCGCAGCAAGAGCTGCTGAATTCACTCAGGACGAAGCTTCTGACATAAACTCGCAAATGGCGTATATGATGTTCGTACAGCTTGGTCGTTTTTTCAAAGTCTATGCTGATACTGATGCCAATGGTGTGAAGGGCGGTGGAAGTGCATCGAATGTCTGTTTTACAGATTATTCGTCAATCAATGCCCAAGTTGAGTTAATTCTTACGAATCAACAAGGGGCCTGCAAAGTTAAAAATTCACCACATGCGCAATTAGATTCCGCTCTTGTTTCAACAGACGATAGAAGAGCACGTTTATGTCAAGGCATTGTTCTCCTAAACGGTATTTTAGAAGTTCTTCCAAGCATTCTTGTTTCAGCTGGAGGTGGTGATCTTAATGATATCGCTTCGGTGACAACTGATATTGATACAGCGAAAGACGCGCTGGAGACTGCTTATCCTGCTATCGGTCCTGTGCTTACGGTTCTCTCACAAATAAATTGTATGACAGATACAGCGATCACTACTCAAACTTTAGAATCTTATTATGCAACGATTTTTGAGGCACTCATCGAATGAAAATTCTTTTAGGTGCATCCATTCTTTTCATTTCTATTGTGATTCAAGCACAAGAGGTGAGTTACTTAGGAAGAAGTCCACGTGCCCTTCTTATGGGTGATGCTTATACGGCGATTGCAGATGACGAATACACTCTCTTTTATAATCCGGCCGCACTCGGAAGAAATAAAGGTGTGAGTTTTACCCCCCTCGCTCCAAGTATCGGGGGTACTAACGCTCTTGATGATTTGGACCGATTTGATAACTTCCCTGAAAAAGATCCAGCAGCAATTGCTCAGAGAATTCTCAATTACCCGGTGACCATACAAGCTTCCATCTTTCCGGGGTTGAAACTTGGTACTTTCGGGTTCAATCTCTTTGCAACATCAAAGACAAATATTGTTTTAAGAAATGCAATCCATCCAGCGCTTGACGTTGATTATAAGTATGATCGTGGTTTTGTCGCAGGTTATGCCTATAATATAGGGAGTGGAGCTTTCTCTCAAAAAATCAAAAAATCAAACAAAGAGAAATTGACTTCAGGAAGAAGAATCTCTTTCGGTGTTGCTGTTAAACACATGAACCGCCAGGGGATCAGCGATCAATATGATCTCTTTGGAACAAAACTTTTGAACAAAATTAATTCAGGTGCAACAGATATTGAAGATTTGAAAGAAGCTCTCGGTTATTCGAAAGGTAAAGCATGGGGAGTAGATTTAGGCTCTGAATATGCGATTTCTTCTGGACGCTCTCTTCTAACGGCAGGGTTTTCAATTTTAGATATTGGAGATACCCAGTTTACAAAAACAGAGGGAATTGGAGATGTTCCTCTTCAAGAAATGAGAATCAACACGGGAGTGGCCTACAAGCAAGACTTCGGGTTTATCGATTATACATTGTCTTTGGATATGCACCCTCTTAATGCCAATATACCTTTGGGACGCAAATTTCATATGGGAGCTGAGCTTTCGCTTCCTCTTCTTACGTTCCATGGTGGATGGAGCGAAGGTTATCTTTCCTACGGAGCAACGGTTAAGTTCTGGCCAATCAAAGTGACGGGTGGTTTCTACGGAACGGAAGTGGGATATAAATTCAAAGAGCAAGAAGCTAAAAGATTCATCGTATATGTAAGTCTTTTCGACTTTTCAATCGATCTCTAGAACTCTATCATTTTTATCAAGAGACAACGAAGAATAGGCCGACTATTTCGGTCTGGTTTTTCAGTACACGGAGGTATTGTTGAAGAAGACTTTTGTCCTGGACACTAACGTTCTATTGTTTGATCCAAGTGCTTTTAGAAAGTTTGGGAAAAACACAGTCTTTATTCCTCTCATCGTTATCGAAGAAATCGACCGTTTCAAAAAAGATCAAAACGAAAACGGTAGAAACGCACGTAACTTTTCACGCTACATTGATGACCTTCGTTCATTAGGTGCTCTTAATGAAGGAGTCATTCTTGAATCGGGCGGAACTCTGATTATTTCAGTGGATCTCATTGCTGATTCTAAAAATCTCCCTATCGACGTAAGTCTTAACGACAATCTCATTCTTTCATCGGCCCTTGCTTTAAAACAAAGAGGTGATGATGTTTTACTCGTAACAAAAGATATCAATCTTCGCTTGAAATCAGACATCCTTGGCATCCCTGCTGATGATTACGGACAAGTTGATGTTACTCTTGAAGAGCTTTATTCAGGTCAAAGAATTTTTGAAATTTCTGGTGAGCGTTTAAAAGAATATGAAGCTAGTCGTTTTCTCGCTCTTGATGAAGATGAACAGATGGGAGTTTTTGCCAATGAATATTTCATCCTTCAAGAATTTCATAATCCAAGAAGAAGACTATTGGGCCGTTACCATCAAGGAAAAAAAGGAATTGTCCCTTTAATCTCTCTTCGCGAAGGCATTTGGGGAATTTACCCAAAAAACATTGAACAACAATTTGCTCTCGATGCTCTCCTTAACGATGAGATCGCTCTTGTTTCACTTGTCGGTAAAGCGGGTACTGGTAAAACACTCCTCGCGATTGCTGCAGGTTTGGAGAAGGCCATCGCTCAAGGAAAATATTCACGTCTTCTTGTTTCTCGTCCAATTCAACCAATGGGACGCGATCTTGGGTTTTTACCTGGTGATGTAAATGAAAAACTTGCTCCTTGGATGCAGCCTATTTTTGATAACATGGATTTCTTGTTCAATCAAAATCGCAAGCAAGCGGGAACTTCTTATGAAGAACTAATCAACCAAGGACTACTGCATATCGAACCTTTGACATACATCAGAGGTCGCTCAATTCCAGGTCAGTATCTGATTGTTGATGAGGCCCAAAACTTATCTCCACACGAAGTAAAAACAATCGTCACAAGAGCTGGTGAAGGCACTAAAATTGTTCTAACAGGGGATCCACAGCAGATTGATAGTCCTTATCTAGATGAGACGAATAACGGTCTTGCTTACGTAGTAGAACGTTTAAAAACAGAAGAGATTATTGGACATACAACTTTAAAAGTTGGAGAGCGTTCTCCATTATCAGAGGTAGCCTCTAAGCTTCTATGAGTGATTCTAGACTTCAAAGAAAATTTTTACGCGCTCCTCTCAAATCTCAATGTCTTTACGTTGATGAGGAGCACGTTTTTAAGGCCCGCATTTTAAATGTTTCTGAGGGAGGGGTACTACTTTCTGAACTTCCTCACATACCAGACATTAATTCGCTTCCTATAGCGCTTAACATTGTTCACTTTCCACGTTTTCAATCTTTAACTCCGGAGCAAATTAAGAGTCTGTCAGTTGAAGAATTTGAACGAACGATACTAAAAACGAAAATGAGAATCGTACGTTCGTTCGAGAATATGAGTGCTGTCGATCGCATTTTTGTGAATTACATTGGATGTGAATTCTATAATCCGACACCTGAATTTAAAGCTGTCATTGCAGAGTTTGTCGAAACGTTTGCAAAGAATACTGTCTATCTTTTAAGTTTATTTGAGTCTTTGGGAAATAGGTCAGAGCAATTGGAACTTCTTCGTACAGTCGCGCACCTGCTAGGTTATGACCGCAATATGAAAGTGCCCTTATTGAGAGCAAAAGTCCTTCATGATTATCAATCGCTAGAGAGTGTTTAAGCTTTGTTATGCGGATATGAATTCCAAACTTCAGCTAATCTTTAATTCAACTAAAGTCCTTTCTGTGTGATTGCAGTTTTTTTTGTATAGGGTTAGTTTGTATTCTGAGGTGATATGCAAAGCGGTTACATTTTAATGGTTGATGATAATATAGATATACTTGAAGCGATGCAAATGGCAGTCGAAATGGAAGGCTATTCTGTAAAAACGGCCCAAAATGGGGTAGAAGCACTTGCTCTTCTCAATCAAGGTGATCGACCATCGCTCATTCTCTTGGATTTGATGATGCCTGTGATGGATGGTTGGGCCTTTGCCAAACACGTTGAAGAGAATAAAGAATTTTCAAACATTCCCATTGTTGTCGTCAGTGCTTATACCGATGTTGGAAATTATCCTCGTAATGCCAGTGGAACTTTTCAAAAACCTATTGAGTTGAACAATCTTCTAAAAACAGTGAAGCAGTATTGTTCTAATGTACCGTGAAAGCAGAATATAATGTTCTCAAAGCCTTGAGACAAAATCACAAATCATCATTGTACTTGGCAACTCAAAACGATGATCCAAGCCCGCTTTTTTTAAAAGTACTCCATTCTCGAACAGATACAATTCTAAAAGATGAACTTTTAAGTGAATATGAGAATACAAAAGATTTAACTTTTCATAGTTTACTAAGACCTAAGAAATTTGATTTTTTTGAAGGCAAACCAGCTTTAGTTTTCGAATTTTTTGATGGTGTTTTTTTAGATAAAGTTATTAAGAGTTCCAACCAATTCTTAGATACAGGGTTGTTTTTATTTTATGCAATTAAAATCTGTAAGGCGATAGAGGAAGTCCATCGTCACAATATCATTCATAAAGATATCAAGAGCGAAAACATCATCATCAATCTTAAAAGTGGCGACGTAAAGATCACAGGATTTGGAATTGCCAATTTTTTTTCAAAAACTGTAAGTCGGTATCACCGTCCTGAGTTTATTGAAGGTTCTCTCCCATATATGTCACCAGAACATACAGGGAGACTTAAAATTTCCGTAGATAGTCGCAGTGATCTTTACTCACTGGGAATTACTTTTTATGAAATGCTCACAAAACAGTTTCCTTTCTCTGCCCAAAATGCGCTTGAATGGATTCATGCACATATCGCAAAGGCACCTGTTCATCCCAACGAACGGATTGATTCCATTCCTCCCATGCTTTCGGAAATTATCTTAAAACTCCTATCTAAGAATCCTGAAGATCGTTATCAAACAGCAGAAGGTCTCGCAGCTGATTTAGAAAGATGCTTAAAGGAAATTAAAAACAAAGGAAGTATTAGCGATTTTGAATTGGGGGCGTTTGATCAATCAGAAAAATTTCAATTTACTTCAAAGCTCTACGGGAGGAGTCATGAACGTGAAGTTTTAAATGAAGCGTTTCAAGAAGTTTATGAAAAGAAAAAATCAAAGTTAATTTTAATTTCGGGCTATTCAGGGATTGGAAAGACGGCTCTCGTGCGAGAACTGCAACGACCGGCCTTTAGTCATAATGCTTTTTTTATTTCTGGAAAGTTTGATCAATATAAACGTCACATCCCGTATACTACCTTAGTTCAAGCTTTTGCTGAGCTCATTAAAAATATTTTAATGAATACAGAAGAGGTTGTGAACGATTGGAAAAGTAAATTGGAATTGGCATTAGGAAATAATGCCCAATTGATTGTTGATGTGATCCCACAGTTGGAACTTTTACTGGGCAAGCAAAAAGCAGTGGAAGAGCTTCCTCCAATAGAAGCCCAACAAAGACACTTAAAAGTATTTCAACAATTCATTTCCGTATTTGCTCGTCCTGAACATCCATTGATCTTATTTTTGGATGATCTTCAATGGGCGGATGCCAGCAGCTTAGAACTTATCAAAGATCTCATGATCAAGATGGAAATGAAGAATTTTTTGCTAATAGGTGCGTTTAGAGATAACGAAGTCTCTGCGGTTCATCCTTTAAAATTAGTTATTGATGAAATAAAAAATCAAAAAAAAGATGTCTCAGAAATACAATTGACTCCTCTCACATTAAAGGACCTAACTGAGATGTTGAATGATCAATTAGGAAGTGGTTTTGCTGACGTTACTTCATTAGCAAGGCTTGTTAAATCTAAAACGGAGGGAAATCCATTTTTTGTTATTCAGTTTCTAAAGTCTATGTTTGATGAAGGACTCATTTACCACGATAAAAAAACTTCAAGTTGGAAATGGAATGTAGAAAAAACTCAACATAAAAATTTCACAGAAAATGTTATTGAACTTATTGTTCAAAAAATCCGTACATTTTCCCCGAACACACAAAAATCTTTGCACCTAATGGCCTGTATAGGAAATAGTGCTGATGAAAAATTGTTGTCAGTAGTGTTAGAACTACCAGTGAATCTCGTTCATGAAAATTTTTTGGAAGCACTCAATAATGGAATCGTGCTTTTTGCGAATGGTAATTATCGATTCTTACATGATCGTTTTCAAGAAGCAGCTTATTCTTTGAAGACAGATTCTGAAAGTAAAATTGTCCATTTGAAAATCGCTCGATTATTCAAAGAACGATTGAAGAGTGTTGAGCTTTTTGAAACAACTAGACACTATAATTCTGCTTCCTCTTTGTTGAATGATGAGGAGAGAAAAGAAGCAATAGAGTTGAATTATAAATCCGCATTAAAAGCTAAAAAGGCCACAGCTTTAAAATCAGCTATTTTTTATTGTGAAGTAGGGTTAAGTTTTTATGATTCTCTAAAAGTTAACTCAATTAAAAACGAATTGGAGCAGATTCAGTTTTCGCTGCTTCTTATCCTCGCTCAAAGCGAACTGGCATTAGGACATTTGAATTCAGCTCAAAAGTATCTGGATCGGCTTTTGCCTAAGGCGAAAACTCGCAAAGAGAAAGCCTCTAGTTTACAAGTTCAAATTTCCATTACGACAGCTAAGGGACTCTCAAATGAGGTTTTAAAAATTGGTCTGGAATGTTTACGGCTTTATGAAATTCATCTGAATGTCCATCCAACAGCTGAAGAAACAAATCTTTTTATAAAAAAAATCGTCGATAAAATTGATTCTACAAATATAACTGAAATTCTTAATTTACCACTTTCTCAAGATGAAGAAATAGAAGCAGTCATGGAATTGATGGCGGGAATATTGCCGAGTGCCTATTTTACGGACGATAACCTACATCGCTTATTAATCGCCCACATGATTGACCTTACTTTCACTCATGGAGTAACGGCACATTCATGTATGGGATTTGTGGCATTTGGTTTTGATTTTTGCATCCTTCAAAACTATGTGCGTGCAGCTGAATTAGGATCAATTGCTCGTGAATTATTGGTGAAGCATAATTTTTCATTCGTTAAACCTAAAGTTTATAATTTATTAGGGGCCTGTATCTTTCCTTGGACAGATACTCTTTACAGATCTGTTGATTATTTAAAAGAAGGAATGTTCGCCGAGTATGGGGATGTTGTGTTCTCCAGTTTATGCAGTATCTATGTGACTATTATAGGTTACGAAGCCGGTGAGGATTTAAATAAGGTAATTGAAAATTCACAACAATCTATGAATTTAGTTCGTTCACAAGGCTTCTTACCTTTGGAGGCGGGCGGGCAGATTATGTGGAGATTAGCGCTTGCTCTCCAAGGAAAAACACGCA